>JBKEAJ010000045.1:0-2239 GCA_047972135.1 Bacteroidales bacterium
GAGTGGTGAAAGTAAATCTCCAGCAGATGTAGTTGAAGGTATAGAGATTGGTGCGAATTTCTTTTTGAAAAAGCCATTAGCAATTGTTGAGATAGATGTATATGTGAAACTAGCATTGAAGTCGCAACAGCCTGATGAGGAGCAATATCGATTTGGACAATGTGTTTTTATACCAACAGAGTGAATAATTAGGGGTAGCAACAAAGAAGTGTGTAATGATACAGAAATGGAAGAATCTTTGCGAAATATTATAAGTTCCCTTCGGGAAAAGATAGAAGGAAAAGGACTGTCTATAGAAACAGTGAGGAATAAAGGATATAGGCTAGAACATGTGTAGTGAATATTTTTTATTTTCTTTGTAGTCGATATGCTTATACACAAACAAAATACAAGTCTGAAATCCTATAATACTTTTGGGGTTGATGTCAATGCAAAGCATCTGATTAGAGCTTCGTCGGCATTGGAGGTGGTGGATTATCTCAATAAAAATACTGAGCTGCTGAAAATTCCCCGAATGATTGTGGGTGAGGGTAGTAACCTATTGTTCCTTGCTGATTTTGACGGACTTATTATACGACTAGAGAGTGCCTGTATGAATCTTAGGGAGCTTGACGGCTCTGTGGAGATAATACTCACTGCATCGGCAGGTGTGGTGTGGGACTCGCTGGTGAACTTTGCTTGCAATAACAAGCTGTTCGGTTTGGAAAACTTGTCTTATATACCCGGAACGGTGGGGGCTTCGGCAGTGCAGAATGTCGGGGCTTACGGTGTGGAGGCAGCCAACCTTATTTCCGAAGTCAGAGGCTATGATTTTGCTGAGCAGCGTTGGTTTGCAATGACTGCCAATAAATGCAAGTTTGCGTACAGAGATAGCATTTTCAAGCATTATGAACGAGGGCGGATATTGATTTCTGAAGTGGACTTTATTTTGTCTTCCAAGCCGTGCTTCAAACTTGATTATGGAGATGTGAAAGAGCGTGTGGAAGCATTGGGAGAGTATTCTGCTACCGATGTGCGCAAGGTGATAACGGAAATAAGGAAAAGCAAGTTGCCCGACCCCAAAGAACTAGGCAGCGCAGGGAGTTTCTTTAAAAATCCGGTAATCTGCAAGGAGCATTTTGAGGGGATAAAGAGTAAGTATCCCGACTTGAAGGGCTATGAATTGTCGGATTCAGTGATGAAAATTCATGCCGCATGGCTCATTGACAAGGCAGGACTGAGAGGTGAGAAAGTCGGTGGTGCACAGGTCTACGACAAACAGCCATTAGTGCTTGTAAACATTGGAAACGCTAGCGGTAAAGATGTTTGTAAATTAGCAGAGTTAATTCAAAATAGAGTGAAGGAGGAGTTTAAAATAGAACTTCATCCTGAAGTTATGTATATTTAGTTGTAAAATAGATTGTTATGGCAGTGTTGAAGATAGGAGGAAAAAAGAAAGTAAGTGGAGAAATTCATCCGCATGGTGCAAAAAACGAGGCTTTGCAGGTGCTTTGTGCAGCACTGTTGACACAGGAAGAGGTAGTTTTTAATAATGTGCCGCTTGTGCGTGATGTATTGGAGCTTATTTCAATAATTAAAAGACTCGGTGCGGAGGTGAAAGAAATGGGCAGCCACTCGTTCTCCATAAAAATGGCAGATTTTGATAAGGATTATATCAATTCAGATGAGTACTATAAAGACCTGCCACGCTTGCGAGGCTCTGTAATGCTGATGGCGCCTTTGTTGTGCCGCCTTGATGATGCAATTCTTCCGCAATTGGGGGGCGACAAAATCGGTCGCCGCCGATTGGATACACACTTTAGAGGCTTGGAGCTTCTGGGGGCAGAGTTTGAGTACGACGATATTCTGAATAGATATCACATCTGGCAAAACGGCTCTTTGGAAGGACGCTACATTCTGCTTGAGGAAGCATCGGTAACAGGGACTGCAAACGTGCTTATGGCAGCTGTGTTTGCACAAGGCACTACTACCATATATAATGCAGCGTGTGAGCCATATATACAGCAACTCTGCAACATGCTGAACCGTATGGGTGCAAAAATATCGGGTGTCGGCTCGAACCTCCTTACAATAGAGGGCGTAAAAGAGCTTGGCGGAACAGAGCATACTATACTGCCCGACATGATAGAGGTTGGTAGCTTTATTGGCATGGCGGCACTGACAAATTCTACTATTAGAATAAAAAATGTGCGTGTCGATATGCTCGGCTGTATATTGCGTGAATTCAGAAAGTTGGGTA
>JBKEAJ010000046.1:0-13027 GCA_047972135.1 Bacteroidales bacterium
ATCACGATAACTCTCCACTACCCGAAAGTAGTGTTCCGACTTCATGGTCGAAGGGTTCTGTCGTAATGAGCATCTAATAAACATATTGCAAAGGTCATATATGTTCTTCAAATCTGCAAAAAATACCAGTGCACTACAAAACGGTTTGAGGCTCTCAGAGTCAATTGCGTATATATTTTGCTCCTTTACCAAAATCTCAGAATATCCTCATCGACTTGAGGTTAAAAGAAAATTCAAGTTTAACCTAACTTAACCATCTAAACACTTTTTGCTGCAATGTGGGTTAAAGCGTACGGCATATAGCTTGTATTTACATGTCATACTCTTATGATAGGAATAGATGCATACTTTTGGCTGAATAGTTACGCTGTCAGTCCGAAGATCTAAAAATCCAAAAATCTAAAAAAAAGGCATCCGAGTAATGGCTATCGCACTCTCAGTGCTTGATATGCTAGGAATTATCTTTTCGTAGGACTTCGACCTACGTTATCAGACACAAGGCTTTCAGCCTTTTAATACAAAAGGGTGTAGAGATACACTGTCGTGCGCTTCTCTAAAAAGACAAAATCGTAGAAAACAACAATCTAAAATTAGAAACATTGTAGCGACCATCAACTTCAAATTTTACAGAATCTACATCACCATAGCGTGCCACCGAATATTGAGGCTCAACTCCCAAAGTCAATCCCCGATAGTTATATTGTAAAGATGCTGATGCCGTCAGCAAATACTCCATCCTCTCTGTGTCTGTCATGCCGTAATAAGTTCCTCCTCCCAAACCGACATCATCCCTCGTCCCTAAATTCTTATTATAGAGCAACATAAAAGACTTAATCCATCTCGTGCCGTGAGAAGCATTTAACCACACCGAGACTCTGCGTGTCGGCGTGTAAGTCTCAAAACCCGTAAATTCATCTCTCTCCTTCACAACATAAGCACTCATCATCATGGCATCGCTCTTATTCTCTTCGTAGAAAAACTTCCCCCGAAAATCCCAATCCCTGAAAGCATAGCCCGCAAAAAATAAATACGACAAAGAATTTACCGTCTCCGTTGCCTTATACTCCTCCCCACTACTGCCAACGTAAGTAGTGCGAGGAAGTCCCTGATCAAAATCTAAACCTAAAGAAGCAAAGAAACCACCCTCCCTAAAGTCTACTCCTGCATATAAATTGGGAATAGAACCCGGTCGGGAATCATTATTAGAATATACCTCGGGCGCTGCATCCTTAAACTGAAACTCATACAACACCACCCCTTTGATGTTGAATCTCCCAATCTGCTTGTTGTATTGAACCTGAGGCATTCGCGAAAAAGGATTTACAGGCATACCCGTCGAAAACGACAACAAGCGAGGAAGACCCTCTGGAACAAAAGCAGGATGCCAATACTGACCAACTATCAAATTCGACTTAGCCCAATCAGACTTTATGTAGGCATGCCGAATCCGTAGCACAGACCTGTCGCCACCCAAAAAATCAACCTCTATATTGCCTGTTATTTTTGCCTTACCATACTCTCCCGCATCGACTCGCAAACCAAACCTCGATAAAACCGAATACAAATTATGACTAAACCTAGCGTTTATATCATTCCCGTCTGCATCCAACTCCTTGTCATAGGGATATAAATAAAAAGCCCCCAAAGCAGGTGCCTTATTATTGCGAGTATCAAAATACATATCACTCCTGACAAAACCATACAGAGATACTCGCTCCGTCCACTTCTCAGCCTCTTGGGCATGTAGCTCCTTAAATCCAACTGCTAAAACTAAAAATAACACTACAACGTAAATCTTGCTCATCTATTAAATTTTGAGCCGCAAAGATAAGGATTTTTGGATCTTCGAACTGACAGCCGGGCAGAAAATGTTCTGCCCTTACATTATGTCCATATTTCCCGTCATTGCGAGCGAAGCGAAGCAATCTGTTCTTTGTAGGTAGGGATTGCCACGTCGCCAGCTCCTCGCAATGACGATCGTTCATCGGCTATTGGTCTATTGTCTAAAATCTATCATCTAATATCTGAGACAGGGTATGCCCTATCTCTACATTTGGGCTAAAGCCATTCTGAGAGGGAGGGTGTTTACATTATTCCTCCAGCTAAAGCAGGAGGCAATTCATTTATTAATATAATTCATTAAATTTCAAGCAATTAAACCCTAAACGATTAAACGGTTCCACGATTCAACCTGTATTTTCACACATTATCATCAGAGAAAGAGCAGGCACAAAAAAATCAATTATGATTTATTTCAAGGGATATAGAGTATAATCTATCCCTACACCAAGTGCATGAGCTATTCTGGTCAATACTTCTATTGATACATTGCGCTTTGCGTTCTCAATGCTTGAGATATAAGATTTTTTTACTCCAATCTTCTTGCCCAACTCTTCTTGAGTAATTTTCTTGCGTTTGCGTTCTTCCCTCAGCTTAAGGGCTAGAAGTTCTACCTGTAATTCTGCCTCATAGGCATCGCGCTTAGGGGTGCCTATTTCTCCGTAAAACTCATTCTCTAGTTTTTCAAATGGTATTGTTTTCATAACTATCTGTTTTTATAATATTCTTTCATTATTGCTTCTGCTCGTTTTATCTCTTTTTGTGGTGTTTTCTGTGTTTTCTTCTGAAAGCCGTGTGTGTAAACTATAAATGCTCTTTGTTCTTTATCCCAAAAGGCAAACAGACGATAGATATTTCCGTTTGATTTTGCTCTAAATTCCCATATATCAGCAGTTAGTTTTTTAAACTTTTCGCTATCCTTATATCCATTCATTATTGCTCTAATGATGTATGAGAACTTATCGCGTTCTTTTGTATTTAATCTTCTCAAAAAATCAGCAGCTTCTTCCAATAATTCAATCTTTATCTCCTGCTTCATACTGCAAATATACACTAAAAGTTTGCATATAAGCAAACTTTCGCAGAGAAAAATTATTCGATCCGTTCAAGCATTATAACGACCTCGAAGAACTTGAATGGGAAATCAGGAGGGGTGCCGCAGGAGAAAGGGCAGGCACAAAAAAAATCAATTATGATTTGCATGATAAAAAAATAGTATCTATCTTTGCATCGCTTTAATGAGGTGGCGTAGTTCAGTTGGTTAGAATGCCGGCCTGTCACGCCGGAGGTCGCGAGTTCGAGTCTCGTCGTCACCGCTTAGACCGAAAGACAAAAGATGGTCAAAACGACACAAAGCCCTGCAAAACTTAGTTTTACAGGGCTTTTTTCATTTATAGAAATCGTCCTAAAAGACATCAAACTGCCACCTCCTCCCCCTTCGGGTACTCCTCATCCACGAAGAGAAGAGTCATTGCAAGCGACAGCGTGGCAATCTGCTCTTTGTTGTAGGAGATTGTACCATCTGTTTTGATATCGCACTTTCAGGCATCAACGACACACCTCCAGAAACGCACGACAATTCTATCTATCTCCTACTAGGAATGTTTATATTTTTTCGCCTACATCTTTTCTATTAAGCTCTAAGACCTACGGACTAAACCCTAAATCTGTATTTTCTGTATTAAGAGGCTGAAAGCCTTGTGTCTGATAGCGTAGCGAAAAGATAATCCCTAATATATCAAGCACTGAAAGTGCGAAGCCATTACTCGGACACCTGGTTTTTTTTAGATTCTTGGATTTTCAGATCTTCGGACTGACAGCCGGGCAGGCACAAGACCTGCCCCTACATTATGCTCATATTTGTTCGTCATTGCGAGCGCAGCGCGGCAGTCTGTTCCTTGTAGGTAGGGATTGCCACGTCGCCAGCTCCTCGCAATGACGATCGTTCATCGGCTGTTCGCTTATAGCCTAGAGCGTACAGCATATTGCTTATATTATTAATTACCCCCTATTATCCTCTATCTAATATGCCAACTAGCTCCTCGACTGTAATATTACTGCCCTCTACCACAATTTTCGATTGCTCGTAGAAAGGTCTGCGCTCCGTTAATTTATTTTCTATGTAATGCAGTAGCTCGTCTTTGTCAAGTCCCCTGATAAGAGGTCGGGAACTCTTCGATTTCGATAGACGTTTTGTCAGCTCGGGCAGAGGGATGTCTAAGAAAATACTAAGCCCTTTGCTGTTCATCAGCTCCATATTGCCTTTGAAACACGGCGCACCACCGCCTGTGGCTACTACCACATTATTAAACTCGCATACCTCCTCCAATGCCTTGCGCTCCCTATCCCTAAAACCATCTTCACCATATTGCTCGAAAATCTGAGGGACACTCTTAAAGTTGCGATTTTCGATAAATTTATCCAAATCTACAAACTCAAAGCCAAGTGCTTTTGCCAAACCCAGCCCGAGAGTGGTCTTCCCACTGCCCATGAAGCCAACAAGAAATATGGGTTTAGCAAAATTATTCATCCCCAAAATCAAGCGTGAGCTGCTCAGGACCATCCTCATCTATAGCAGGCATTTCCACAGTACGTGGTCTGCTCACCTCAAAGGGTATGTCATCGGGACTGTCGGGCTCAGGACTGCCGTTGTCCTCCTCCTCAGGCTCGTCGGGAGATATATCTCTTATGGTACTAATCTCAAAGGTAGAAACTCTCTTGCCTCGTGCTTTGTCGGATTTTACACCTATAAACTCCTCAACATCAATCACCAACTCGGGACGATTTTCATCCTTGCCGCCAAAAACAACCTCAAACTGTGGATGCTGCTTTAAGGAGTATTCAACTAGCTCGCTGTCAGCATTTTCGCCAATAACTTCAATAGGTCTGTTGGCAGGTGCATCGGGGTGAAAACGCTTTATATAATAATATTTTTGGTCAGCATCATAGAACGCCAAGGACACAAGCATGCTGCGGTCGTATTTACGGATATACAGCACATCAGGCTCAAAATGCATCGCCAAGTCCGCACTATACAACTGATAATGACCGGATTTGTGTAGTGCAAATATCAGATCCTCGCCAGAAAACTCGCCCAAAAACTCGCCTCGCTTCTCTGCATTCAAACGGTTCACTGTACTGTCGAACCACAGCTTGCGACCGCCAAGAGTGGAGTTGCCCCTGTTTTTTAATGTTACCTTATACACCTCATTTTTGGAAACAACGTTGCCCATAGAGCTCCTATTTTTGATAGAAAGCTGACTGAGGTCTATGTCAAAAGTTAACTTCTTCAAGCGTGGCTTGGGCTTCAGTAAGACTTTCAGCATCTCTGCCTCCCCATTGGGATTGGCACTGAAATATAAAATCTTGGAGTTTGCCTTCCCCTGTGTCAAATCATACTGCTTGTCGCGAGTAACACCGGTAACAAAAAAGCGTTTCATATACGCACCACCACTGCGCCCGTCCCGATAAACCACATTGTAAATAGTGCGCTTGTCGTTCTTGCGGAAAACTGCCACATGAATAACGTTCTTGCCGATAAATGACTTCTCACTTATCTTTTCCACAAAGTAAGTCCCATCCCTACGGAATACGATTATATCGTCGATGTCGGAGCAGTCGCATACAAATTCCGCTTCAGTTTTTTTAAGACCCATGCCCATAAAACCCTCAGTATAATCAATATACAGCTTCGTATTGGCAACAGCAACCTTTGCCGCTACTATATTCTCAAAATTCCGAATTTCAGTGCGACGCTCCCTGCCTTTGCCATACTTCTCTTTTATCCTTGTGTAGTAGGCAATTGTATATTTAACAATGTGCTTGAGGTTATTGTCTATCTCCTTTATCTCTTCTTCAAGTTTGAGAATATGCTCGTCTGCCTTGTCGGAATTAAATTTGAGTATGCGACCCATCTTTATCTCCATCAGCCTCATAATGTCATCACGAGTAACTTCCCTAATCAGCTTTGGCTTCCATGGCTCAAGTCGCTTGTCGATGTGGGCTACTGCCTCGTCCATGTTTTCGCTGTCCTCAAAACCCTTGTCTTTATATATCCGCTCCTCGATAAATATCTTCTCCAAACTCGAAAAATGCCACTGCTCCTGCAATTCGCCCTTTCTGATTTCCAATTCTTTGGTGAGTAGAGCCTGTGTTTGGTCGGTACATCGCCGCAATATCTCCTTAACACCCATAAAAACAGGCTTATCGTCGATGATAACACAGGAGTTAGGCGATATAGATACCTCGCAGTCCGTAAAGGCATATAGGGCATCAATCATCTTGTCGGGGGATATGCCCGATGCCAGACTTATGACAATCTCCACATGTTCGGCAGTGTTGTCGTCTATCTTCTTGATTTTTATCTTCCCTTTTTCGTTTGCCTTGATAACAGACTCTATGACAGAGGTCGTGGTCTTGCCAAATGGCAACTCCGTAACAACAAGTGTGCGGGTGTCCTGCTTTTCAATCTTGGCTCGCACCTTCACATTGCCACCTCGCAATCCGTCGTTGTACTTCACAACGTCGACCATGCCCCCACCCGGAAAATCAGGATATATCTCAAAATCCTCTTTTTTCAGATAAGCTATCGAGGCATCTATCAGCTCTATGAAGTTATGTGGCAATATCTTACATGCCAAGCCTACGGCAATACCCTCCACTCCCTGTGCTAACAACAAAGGAAATTTCACAGGTAGCGTCAAAGGCTCTCGCTTACGACCGTCGTAGGACATCTGCCAATCGGTAGTCTTAGCGTTAAACAAAACCTCTAAGGCAAATTTCGACAAGCGTGCCTCGATATAACGAGGTGCTGCCGCTCCATCACCGGTAAAAACATTTCCCCAGTTACCCTGCGACTCCACAAGTAGCTCCTTCTGACCAATCTGTACCAAAGCATCGCCAATAGATGCATCGCCATGTGGGTGATACTGCATGGTCTGCCCGATTATGTTTGCTACTTTGTTGAAACGCCCGTCATCCATCTCCTTCATAGAGTGCATAATACGCCGCTGCACAGGCTTCAAACCATCATTGAGATAAGGCACTGCACGCTCCAATATTACATAAGAGGCATAATCCAAGAACCAAGTGCGATACATCCCCGTGATATACTTCACATCCTCCTCACCCTCAGTGTGAGTAATATCTTCTACCAAATTTTTATCTTTATCCTCGCTCACTTTTCTTTGTTTTATTTTTCTACCTCGTCTTTCTCTACCACCAAGTTGTCAATGATAAACTCCTGACGTGTAGGTGTGTTTTTTCCCATATAGAAGGTCAGTAAGTCGCTCACCGACTGATGTTTCTTTAGCTGCACAGGCTCAAGACGCATGTCCTCACCTATAAAATGCTTGAACTCATCGGGCGAAATCTCTCCAAGCCCCTTAAAGCGTGTTATCTCGGGCGTCTTCACCTCGTTGATTGCCGAAACCCTCTCCTCTTCGGTGTAGCAGTACCTCGTTTCTTTTTTATTCCTAACCCTGAACAAGGGAGTTTGCAAAATATACAAATGACCTTTCCTTATCACCTCCGGGAAAAATTGAAGAAAGAACGTTATCAGTAGCAAACGAATGTGCATACCGTCAACATCGGCATCGGTAGCTATTATCACACGGTTGTAGCGTAAGCCCTCTATCCCTTCCTCGATGTTCAGTGCCGCCTGCAATAAATTAAATTCTTCGTTTTCGTAAACAATCTTCTTGGTCAGACCAAAGGAGTTGAGCGGCTTACCTTTAAGGCTAAACACCGCCTGCGTCATTACATTACGAGACTTGGTAATTGAGCCACTTGCCGAGTCGCCCTCTGTAATAAATATCTCTGCGTTTTCCTTATTTTCCTTGTTAGTGTTGAAATGCACACGGCAGTCTCGCAATTTCTTGTTGTGCAAACTCACCTTTTTGGCACTCTGACGGGCAAGTTTCTTGATCCCTGATATTGCCTTACGCTCCCGCTCCGACTCGGTTATCCGCTTGAGCAAGCCTTCGGCAACTTCCGTGTTTTTATGTAGAAAGTTATCTAACTCTCTCTGTATAAAATTAGTAACAAAAGTCTTTACCGTCGGTCCATCAGGTCCCACATCCTTAGAGCCCAGCTTAGTCTTAGTCTGCGACTCAAACACTGGCTCCTCGACCTTAATACTTATTGCCGCCATGATGGATGCTCGTATGTCGGATGCCTCGTAGTTCTTATTGTAGAAATCCCGGACAGTCTTTACAACTGACTCCCTAAATGCCTGTAAATGAGTGCCGCCCTGTGTGGTATGCTGCCCATTTACAAAAGAGTAATAATCTTCGCCGTAGTGATTGCTGTGGGTGATGGCTATTTCTATATCCTCGCCTTTCAGATGGATAATCGGATAAATTGGCTCTTCGTCAAGATTGTCTTCCAACAAATCAAGAAGCCCGTTTTTAGAAATATACTTCTCGCCGTTGAACTCCATAGTAAGTCCGGCATTGAGGAAGGTATAATTCTTCATCATATTCTCCACATAATCAGACACATAGCGATACGATTTGAATATACCGCCGTCAGGTTCAAATTCTATGTAGGTGCCGTTAGTCTCACTTGTAGGCGATACAGGCTCGTCGCGAATGACTGCCCCGCTGTCGTACTCAACCTCTTTCACCTCGCCATCCCTGAAAGACTTAATGAGAAACCTTGTCGACAAGGCATTTACCGCCTTGATACCCACGCCGTTAAGACCTATTGACTTCTTAAAGGCTTTGGAGTCGTATTTCCCTCCTGTGTTGATTTTCGACGAAACATCTACCACCTTGCCAAGCGGAATGCCTCGCCCATAATCACGCACAGAGATACGGTTTTCGTTGATGTCGACTTGTATCTTCTTGCCATTGCCCATCATAAACTCATCGATAGAGTTGTCGAGCACCTCTTTAAGAAGAACATAGATACCGTCGTCGTTTGCCGAACCATCGCCCAGCTTCCCGATGTACATACCAGGACGAAGCCGTATATGCTCCTTCCAATCTAAAGTCTTAATCGAGTCTTCTGTATAAGTGCTTTCCTGAATATTCTGTTCTGCCATGAAGTTATTCTTTGTACCAAGCACAAAGATACGAATTTTGCTATTCTGCAAGAAAAATATTTATCAACATTTACATAGGCTAATACAAAAATAGCCTCCCACTAAAGCAGGAGGCCATTCAAATATCTACTGACAAATATCAGCAGCTTGGCTCTTCCAATATCGCAGAAGTATTCATTGCCCATTCAATATCGCTCTCAACATCGCTGATGGTCGACAGCCCAAAGTTCTCTACCAATACCTTTGCCACATTGGGAGACAAGAAGGCAGGGAGTGTAGGTCCCAGCTTAATATTCTTAACACCAAGATAAAGCAAAGCAAGTAGTACAATTACCGCCTTTTGCTCATACCATGCTATATTGTAGACTATCGGCAGCTCGTTTAGGTCTTCAAGCTCTAGTGCTTTTTTAAGATTTAATGCTATCATCACCAAGGAGTAGCTGTCGTTGCACTGACCAGCATCGAGCACTCGTGGAATACCGCCTATGTCGCCAAGCCCCAGCTTGTTGTATCTGTATTTGGCGCACCCTGCCGTTAGGATAACAGCGTCATTGGGTAGCTCCTCTGCAAAATCAGAATAGTAAGAACGCTTTTTGCTGCGCCCGTCGCAACCTGCCATAACTACAAACTTGCTGATGTCGCCGCCTTTTACTGCTCCTAGCACCTGCTCCGACAGCGCAGCTACTTGTGCATGCGCAAAGCCTCCGACTATCTCGCCGCTCTCAATCTCTGTTGGCGGCTCACATTCTTTTGCCTTCGCAATAACGGCACTGAAGTCTTTGTGTCCGTTCTTGTCTGCCGAAATATGCTGACAGCCATCCAGCCCCGAAGCTCCAGTTGTAAACACTCTCTCGGCAAAAGTCCTGATTGTAGGAACTATACAATTGGTGGTGAATAATATAGCACCGTTAAAAGCCTCAAACTCAGCTTTCTGCTGCCACCATGCATTGCCGTAGTTGCCAACAAGATTGTCGTACTTCTTAAATTTTGGATAGTAGTGGGCAGGAAGCATCTCGCTGTGTGTGTACACATCAACACCTGTGCCTTGTGTCTGCTCCAACAACATCTCCAAATCGTTCAAATCATGCCCGCTGATAAGAATACCCGGATTGTTGCGAACACCGATATTCACCTTTGTCATTTCGGGATTACCAAAACTTCCCGTGTTGGCACTGTCGAGCAAACTCATTGCATCAACACCAAATTTACCGCATTCCAAAACAAGGGCAACAAGCTCGTCAACACTTATGTCTTTCGACAAAGTGGCTACTAAGGCTTTGTGCATAAACATACAAACCTCTTTCTGTGTATAGTCAAGATTTAAAGCATGCTCAACATAAGCCGCCATTCCTTTCAAGCCGTAAACCACCAGCTCTTTCAATGAACGCTTGTCCTCGTCTTTCTCCAAATCCAAAATGCCCACCATCACCGACTTCGCTATTATATGCTCGTCAGACTTCGGAGACCATGTTACACAATCATACGAAGAGTAGTCGGCATCAACACCCGCTTGCAGACGGTCTCTGAGTGCCACACCCTCCTTGATTTTCTGCATTATTGCCACAGGGTCGAAGTTGGCATTGGTGATGGTAACAAATAGTGCGTCGACGACAAACTTATCGGCATCCGTCAATTCTTTGCTCTTGTCGCTCTGAGACAAAACACTAATCCCCTTACACACATATACCAACAAATCCTGCAAGGCAGATACCTCAGGAGTCTTCCCACAAACCCCTTTTACTGTACAGCCCTCACCTTTTGCAGCCTCTTGGCATTGATAACAAAACATGTCCATTTCTATATTCTTTTGAGTTAATAATTATCTTTCGTTTTCAGCGACAAAGTTATAAAAGGACATTCATGTCCTTTGTAGCATATGGTACAAAATCGCATTAACCTTACAGCACGAGAATATTAAGGAAATGTAACGAAACAGCCTTGTTGAATTGCTGAATCGTTTAGAGTTTAATGAATTATATTAATCGATAAATAGGGGATTAAAAAACTCTCCTCCTTCGCAGGAGGAGTACCCGATAGGGGGAGGTGGTGGCTAGCCCCTGCGCCGTGCGTTGATTTTGTGCTTTATCTGAAACCAAAAAACACTCCTATGCACGTAGCTTGCAGGCAAATTGACCGCTCCATACTGACTGTTCCACGAAAATGCCAAAGACAATGCATTGTCAAATTTTATCACCGGACTGACAATTATCCTATTCTGATCGAAAATATTGTAGACTATATCCTTGCCTGCATTGAGTAAGAGCTCATCTCCCAACTCCAATATAAGAGCGGATGCCTCTCCCAAAAATGGCAGAGTGGCAATGGGAAAACCTATCTTAAACATATAGCGAAAACGGAAGTTAAAAGACTCATAATCAATAAAAAAGGTATTCCCTTCAAGGGTATGGAAAAACCGCTCCTCAAGCCTAAATCTATGCGAGACCTTGAACCTCGACAAATGTCCTCTGAGCCGAAACTGCTGATACATGCGCCACTCGCTGCTTACCAACTCATTAGCCGCATATCCGCCAAAATGTGCAGCACCTAAAACTACTTCCATCCTATCATTCAATAAGTAGCCCATCCCCGCCCTAAACAAGTACTGAGATTTGTTGTGAAACTGCTCACGCCACCTAAAACCCATATCAGCATGCAGGGCTAGCCTGTCGGAAAATCGCGTGGTATTGTAGTACTGAAACCACTGCTGTCCGGAATATGTGAGATTTTTTTCCTGTGCGTTCACGACAACACTCGAAAGTAATAACGAAAATATCAATAGTCTCTTAACCATAACAATATAAAATGAAATACCTCTGCTTACAGAACGTTCTGCAAGTATAAATGTTTACAAAATATATCACCTACGGTGAATCCTTCTAAATCATTGAGCTATACAAATTATACTAAACTAAAAGTCCGACGGATACAGCTCTATATTGCTTGATTTTATACCACCTCCGCTCGACCATGCAAAACCAGAACCAAGCTCTGCACGCATTGTAATTTCGTCATACATAAACTCGTTATATACTGACAGGGGATAAATTCCAGCATGAATACCCCAGCAACTTTTTTTCTGTACTAGCCGACTGTGCATCAGCTACTTTGGTAGATATACAAAAGAGCAAGACTGTGATTGTAAACCCTTTCATATTCAATTTATAAGATTAATGCAGACATGACGGAATAAACCTAAATAATGTTGCATAAAAAAAAGAAGAATACTTGTAACTATAATGCATGCTTATTGCTTTAGACTGACTCTTAAGCTCAGCCCGTAACCACTCTGTCCTGCGATATTTAATATTGTCGGATTTAGGCTAATTGTCGGGCTACTTGCTCTGTTTCTCATGTGCTGTTTTGCTATAAATTTTCCTGTCAACGTTCCTAGCACAGCCCCTACAAACACATCGCTTGCCCAATGAACATCGTCGTTTACTCTCGATAAAGCTGTGAGAGATGCCAATGAATAAGATAATATCTTGACAAAATGGGTGTCGTATACAGTGCTGAAAACCGCAGCAACGGCAAAAGCAGTCGAAGCATGTCCGGAGGGGAAGGACGTATGCCTGCCAAACTCCGAAAACGGACCATTAAACTGCCACTGATTTGATGCTTCGAAAGGTCTGACCCTCGAAAAAGATTGCTTCATGATTTGCACAAGCCCTCCACTAACTAGTATAGATGTCAATGAGAGTAATGAGGCTTTTCTTAACTTTTCGTCTTTTATTGCTGATCCTAGCAGATAACTTGTTGCTAAGCCCATGCTTATCTTCGGTCCTCCCCATTCGGCTACATAGGAGATATCGTCTGTGAAATTACTCCTATTACTCTGCATAAAATTCCGAATAGGTTCGTCTGCAAACATAAGAGCTGCTGTTGTTACTATAAGTCCCGATGCCGTGAACCACTGCCTATTGTCCCACCTTGCAGGCAATGATACAAATTGCCATGCGTCTCTAGGAATGCTCTTGACTATTCCCCAATCCGTTTCTGTCTGGTCAGGTGCAAACGTGCTATCGACAAGCTGCGCATTAGAGATATCAGCTAAAAATAGACAAATACATATTATACAAATCCTCATTCTCCTCTTTTCCTATGATGATTAATCTATAATTTATGTATAACCTTCATCAGCTGCTC
>JBKEAJ010000047.1:0-6949 GCA_047972135.1 Bacteroidales bacterium
GATATTGAGGGGATGGCTGAACTGCTTTAAGTACGCACAGCGGTATGAGAGGGTGGGGGAGTAATCCCCCTGCCTACTCGGTTTTTGGGGAGGAAGACCGGGGTTGAACCGGCGACCTCTGGAACCACAATCCAGCGCTCTAACCAACTGAGCTACATCCTCCATGCAATCTGTGAACCCGGAGGGAGTCGAACCCCCAACCTCCTGATCCGTAGTCAGGTGCTCTATCCAATTAAGCTACGGGTCCCTGATTCAGCGTGGCAAAGGTAATAAATATTTTGCAGATGCAAAATAGGAAGGTCTTAATTTGTAGATTTTGTTTATCCCAATCTCAACCTCACCTCAACCTCAACCTCAACCTCAACCTCAACCTCAACCTCACCCTCAGTATCTCAGCATTGAGAGTTCTTCCTTGTCTTCGTCGATTTTTATTTTATTTTTTTTATGTCCTCCTCCAAATATCAGGTTCATTCCAAATCGTAAGTTTACGTATTTCGCATTTGCCGGAGAAAGGTAGGATATTATGTTATCTGTCATGCAGTAAAACTGTAAGCATCCACCGCGCACCATCAATCCTGTGCCTATTCCTGCAAAGTCGTTTTTATTTATCGAGTATGTAACTACGCCCGACAATGCTCTTGCGGGGTTCAGCGATGCCGAAAGGGTCAGGCTGCTCGACCAGTTATGGTCAAGGGCAAGCATAGCACCGAAGTCTACCCATTCTCTAAACTTATAAGTCCCCATAACATTAGCATTGAACATCAGTCCGGTGTTAAAGCTGCTTTCCACGGCATTGTCTACATTGAAAGAGTTTCCGAGGCTGTCGCCAATGTCTCCCCATAGGTCTTGTCCTTCGGGAGCTTTGTCGGTGATATTGTCGCTCACGTCAGCGCCATCGTACACAAAAGAGCCTTTAGAGTAGAAGTGTTGAGGATTATTTTTCCAATTAATAAAGCCGATGTCATTTACTGCTGCTGCGAGCATTATTTTATCCGTGAGCTGATAAGTTGCACCGAGGTCTACTCCAAAGCCAATATTTTTACTGATAAAGTCGCTGGGGTCTAAATTGTCGTCAAATTCAATTCCATCAACCTTGTTTTCTTTGTCAAAAGTAGCATGTATAGGTCCCGATGTTATAATTGAGATATCGTTATCAATTGTCACAGAGCCGTCGTTTGCTGTTATCATGTTGAGCTTGGCGTGTTCGGTTTTTACTGCAAGTGCGCCCATTATGTATTTAAGGCGTATTCCGGCAGTAAGTTTATCGGTAATTTTACGATTGTAGCCAAAAGCCAGCTCTGTGTAAGCCATTCCATCAGCACTAATTCCGCTAAGGCTTTGGTTGATGGGAGTGTTGTTGTCGTAGTCCCAATTTCCATAACGTATTTGCGTGATATCGCCCGGTAGCGTAATACTTGTTTTTGTTTTAACATTCATGTCGAAGGTGAAAAATGATTTTTCGCCTGCTTTGAAGCCGAAACTAATAATTTGAAATGAGGTGTTAACGTTGGTATAGTTTTTCTTTTGAAGTTTACTGTCTAGTTTGTCGAAATCTAGGTATAGGGAGTCTTGTTTCTCATAAAACAGGTCGTTCCATGAAAAGCCGGTATTAGCTACACTGATACTTGTACCTCCCATTACGGGGAGCAAGGAGATATAGAAATTATCGTCATCATTCAGTCTGAATGCAGGGTTTATTACATTCGACTGCGGAGTACCTTTCAGGAATGCCATTCCTTTGTCCTGAGCCTTGCTTGCTAGGGTGCAGCACAATATTATCAATGGTAGAATATATTTTCTCATTTACGTGTTTTTATAAATCAAGTTTAAGTTTTCCTTTTATATTGATATCAAAGTTCAGCTTATAGTTGGTGAGAAGGACAATATTCTGACCTTTATCTTGGTCGGTACTCACCAGTTTCACATTGATAATCAGCTTCTCTGCTTTCCCGAGATTTTTCAATTCTTCCTCAGACAGAACGACATCTTTTTTACTCTCAACAGACTTACTTACAATGCCATTGGCACTTACTGGGGCGGCATCAATAAGTCCTGCTTCCACGTAGTCTAGCACTGTTCCGGTATCTTCGTCGTATAGTCCCAGAAGTATGGTAGCGGCAACGGGGAGTTCACTTTCGCTGTTAATGCTCAGTGTAGCTGCCGATACATCGTCGGTAATGCTGCCGTCCAGTTTAACAGTATCGACATCGTACGAAGAGTTTATCGACATATCCATAGGTATTTGTACGGTACATCCCACAGCAAACTTGCTTTGTTCGTCCATTTCTATCAGCGAATTATTAGAATATAGGCTGATATTGCCTCCGACAATTACTTCGCGCGGCAGCACGGAGCCGTTAGTAAAGTCGGTGATATTGGAGTTTGAGTTGTTGATACTGATTGTATCATTGCCCGGATTGAATGCCAAAGGCTCTGTTGTCTCAACAGTTACGTTTGAGCCATCGCTCATATTTGCCGAGATATTCATATCTGCACGACCAGAGAGCCCAGTATTATCAGTTATAGGAAGTATTATGCGAGGGTCAAAAAACTTGATTCCTTGCGTAAAGTTTTCCAGCTGTCCGAAGTTAAAAGGGTACTTCCCTTCGGGTATAGACACACTAAAGTCTCTCACTGTTCCTTTGAGGTAGTGTACTTTAGCAGGAGAGAACTTTATTTCCAATCTTCCGAGTTGAGCAGAGCTTGTTCCTGTCGTAGTGGTAACTTTAACTTGTAGAGGCAGATTCCCGTTTGTATCGGCATTTAGCCTTTGTCTTGTTGATTTTGTAAGGCTGCCGCTGTTCTTAGGGATATTGACTGATAGTGAGTTAGGAGTGCTCTCGGAGCTGGGGAAGATGAGTTGAACGCCGACAGATTCTGCCATTCCCGAGTATGTAATATCCATATTTAAATCGGCATCAATGGTTTGAATGCTCATACCATCAATTGAAAGCGGGACTTCAAGTTGCGATGTGACTGTGCCTCCCAGACCTGTGAACAAAACGTCTACTGTTTGTGCGGGGATATTTCCGAACTTTGCAGCATCTTCCAATCCGTAAGAAACTAGCTCGTCTTGTTTGAAGTAGAACATAATGCGTTCATTCCCCTCTGCATCGGTAAAATATTGCACTGTGTCGCTCACCGAAGGGAAAATATCGCCTATTGTTAGTTCGGCTTTTGCGAGTTTGAGCATTAGTCCGACGTTCTCGATGCCGAGGTCATCGGAAATTTTGTCTGTGTTAAATGTATCGCTGTTGATACAGCTATTCACAGATAAACCAAGCAATGGGACGAGCCCCCAAAGCCATTTTCTTCTTTTCAACATATTCATTTTTTGTAAAAATTTTCAGATATTCGGATTTTTAGATATTCAGATATTCGGATTTTCAGACTAACAGCCCATTTTTAATTATTAATGGTGAATTGTTAATGATAAATGAAACAGCAGATGACGCAATACACTGTATGCCATACTATTTTTTATTAATGTATTTGTAGGGGCAGTGCCTTGTGCCTGCCCGGCTGTTTGGGATGCAAATGTTGCACCGTGGCATTGGGCGCTCACAAGGGACGCCCCTACATTGTTTGTGTATTGATTATATTTTTTCATTTGTGGCTGTTGTCTAAAATCTAACTACTAATATCTACTATCTGTATTTCATTATTAATTTTTAACTCTTCATAGAAACCAGCTGTTCCATTAACAATTCACCATTAAAATAGGCTGTTCCATTAACCATTCACCATTAACCATTCACCATTAAAATAGGCTGTTCCATTAACCATTCACCATTAACCATTCACCATTAAAATAGGCTGTTCCATTAACCATTCACCATTAACCATTCACCATTCACCATTAAAATGGGCTGTTTAATTCCTAACTGCTATTTACTAATTATTCTCTGTGCATAATAAATACACGGCAAAGATAGTTTTTTTATTTAACTAGTGTCTGTCCATAATGTTGTAACTATTCAGCCAAAGAATTGTTCTTAAAAACTGTGCATCCTATATATCTTTCATAACGGTGTTCGCAAATCCCTTATATTTTCAACAAAAAGAGTTGAAAAAAAGTCAGATAAACCGGCAGGAGGTCAAAAAGAACACAAGTAGATTGTGATATGTCTTGCCCATATTCTTCGTCAGACCGAATATCTCAACCAGTTAGACAGTAAGCAAACTTGGTCGAAGGAGCTCCAAACACTGTTGCAAGGAGCAATTCACGAGCGAAACAAATCCCCAAGGGATATAAAGACTCTCTTCCGTGGCTCTCTCGTTTGGACGACATACTAAAGCAAAATGTTAGTCATCTTAAGGATGATTTTAGACGATTGAAAAATGGATTGATAAAATGTCGAGACTACATCTTCAACTTTCTTGAAAATCCAGACATACCTCCGGACAATAACGGTTCGGAAAGAGGAATCAGGAAACTTAAAATTAAACAGAAAATCAGCGGAACCTTTAGATCAGACAAAGGGGCAGATGCTTTTATGGCTTTGCACTCAATAACCGATACTGCTTGGAAAAATAATCAGTCTCAGCAGGGGGCTATAATTGCAATGCTATAATGACATATACCATTGGATGTCTTTTGGCTGAATAGTTACTAAGTCGGAAAGCAAAAAAGATTTTTCTAAATCGACAAGTAGAGACGCCCGGACTAGGCGTCTCTACTATAATAGCTGCACTCTCAGTTGTTAGTTCTGATGTTTTTTAGTAGCCAGGATTTTGCTGTAAATTTGGATTATCTTCCATTGCGCTTTTGGGCTTTGGTAGTAAACGAGTGTTTTGAGGATCTTGATATCTTTGGAAATTAAAGGTTTGTCCTTCTTTGCTCATTTCTTTCTTCCATACATCATAAACGCTTGCAGAGAAATCTTGGTGATCGAGCAATCCGTCGCTGTTGAAATCCCATTGTCCACGCTCAATTATAGCATCTTTGTATCCCGATGCAGATAAGCCTAGATTCATGGCTGCTTCTTCATCGAGCAAATACACCTCGCTAAGTCGGGCAAAGGGTATAAAATCGCCTTTGTCGAAGATGCTTGCCATAAGTTCGGAGCTTTTGCTTTTTTCAAATCCTGAGATTATCTCGGGACTTCCAACTACGAAGATGTCAGAGCTTTGTGATGCTAGACTGTAGGAGCCGTTGTTAATACAGACGTCTGCGATTTGTCTGGCGTTTGTCCAGTCATGTGCAGCCATATATGAACGGAGCAATAGCACTTGTGCGGTGGCCTTATTAAAAACGAACTCATTGCCGGGCTCGTCATCATACATCCAGCTAGCAGCCATTTCTAGGTCATCTATAATAGCTTGTAGAATCTCTTCATTACTTGATACCGGTAGGTCTACGCCTGTGGGGTTTTCAAAAGGGTTGGAGTAATGCTCCAAATCAAGTGCCACATCACCAAACCACGAAGTTAGTACCAAGTACGCATATGAGCGTAATGCATAGGCTACACCCAAGGGTTCGTTGCTGACAAAAACGATTTCGTCCGATGTGATATTATCAAAGGCGGTAATGATATTATTAGTATTGTACACAATGTCGTATGCAGTGTTCCATATTTGTTCTATGTGTTTGTTGTCTGAGTTAAGATTTCGGTCTATCACCTGTTGCCAGTCTGCATCGTCGGTAAAATATGGATTTTTGTAAGAGTCTGAGTTGGTATAAAACTCGTCAAATATGTAGGTGTGTTCAGCGAGTTGCTGTGTCAGCTCATACGACTGTTTCACAAGTTTTCTTATTTCCTCCATGCTTTGTGCCAAGTTCGATTCGCTACCTTCTTCGTCTTTATGCAGCACCCCATTGCCATCGAAGTCTATGTAGTTTTCGAAGTTCGATTCGTCGAAGGTGGTGCCCAGCGAGGCATATCGCTCTTGCAGAGCATCTTTTATGCCTGCAATGTTATATCTGAGCACTGCGCTGTTAGTTTTGATGATATTGCTAACTTTGGAGTCACTAATTTTTCCATCGTCCGTGAAGTCTGTGATAAACCATTGTAATTGTTCTGTAAGTTCTGCCTCAGAGCTTTCGCCCTGCAATATACACGACACAGCAAGAAGGATGTCCGATGTTTCACCTCCGTCTACAATGCTCATGCTTTCGGAGGTACTACTTTGCTCACCAATATTGAATACACTTAGCAGTTCTTTTTGAGTAGCCTTTTTGGCATCACTAAAGCTAGTGCCCGATTTAACAAGTTTCATCACTCGGTTTTTCTCAAGGTGGGTTAGTAGGTTGACATTCACCTTGTCTTTCCCGTCGAGGTCGGCAATGGCAGAAAGGCTAATCGTACCCTCCGAGAGATTCCTGCTCACTTCGTTGTAGTAGTAACCACTCACCTGGATTTCTACAAAGTTCGATTCCAGCCCATCGGCAAAGTTGAGCGAGAATGCTCCGTCGTTGCTTGATATGGTGCTACTGAACTGTTTGCCGGTGGCGTTCATATCCTTGTCGAGTTCCGACACTGTAACGGTCGACCCTGCCACAAAAGGTCCTTTTTCTATATGCCCCGAAATGCTTGCCGGAATTTTTGGCGGTTCGGAGCTGCTGTCATCATTGTCGCTACAGGCAGCGAAGCCTAATAAAAAGCATGCTATGATGCTGCAAAGATTTTTTGTTTTCATTGTTTTATAAATTTAGCTATTCATTCAATTATCTGTTTTAAATTGAAATACGACTTCTAGGGCCTCCGCAACCTGAACAGTATGTTGTGCCACAACACTCAAGTTTAGATATGTATGATACATCTTCTCTTCTCCTTCCACATGAAGGACATTTCTTTACTCCTGGATATAAGTTTTCTTTACTCATGGTTTCTATTTTTTAAAATTATTTCTATTTATAAATCGGTTCGTCTTGTGCTAACACAACTCTCCCGAGCAGCTTTTGCTGCCCGAGAGTGCTGCTATCATTTTGTAATTGTATGGTTCTTAA
>JBKEAJ010000048.1:0-24015 GCA_047972135.1 Bacteroidales bacterium
AGTACCGCTGTATCTTATCTTCATTTTACATCAAATCACAACCTTATGCCACACAGCCCTTTATATACAAGGCTTACAAGCTAATTCTACAATTAAAATTACAAGTCCATATGTATAAAGAAGCGGAAAGATGTATCAATTTTCCTATCCTATCAACAGCAAAGGTATATAATACATTCAATATGTCAAAGAACATTCGGACTTTCCTATATAGTTTACTATGTCAGAATAGTTCCAGCTGTATTGGAGCTCCTGGTAAGGGAGTATCCTTCACACCCCAGAAATTAATAATATTACCATATTGTTTATCGGTTATTGACAATATACTCACATGCCCCTTTTCCGGAATAATTTTTTTCACTCGTTTAGTATGTACCTCTGTACTTTCTCTACTTGCACAATGTCTTATATATACAGAAAATTGCATCATTACAAAGCCATCTTGCAGCAAGAGTTTACGAAATTTTGCAGCTCCCTTTCTCTCCTTTTGAGTAGTCGTGGGCAAATCAAAAAACACAAATAACCACATGATATGATAAGCATTAAGTCGATTATATTCACCTGCAGGATCCATATATTATACAAAATCAGGGTAAACAATTTTACGGTTCTCACCAGTGAAGCAACGAGCCAGTGAGGCAGTTGTTGAAGACAGAGCCACCATCAGAGGACGCTTTTTATTTCCAATCTGCACATCGCAGTTCATAAGACTGAGCAAAGACGCTTTCATATCTTTATTGATTTCTGTTTCGTTTGGAAAATCGCCGTAAACATTGAGTGCTATTTGGTCTACATAAGGACGATAAGGCTCCATAATATCATCTGCCAAGCAGAAAGCATTATACTTATTATGGTGATGGATACCTAATGTTGCCAATAATCCAGAGCCAGCAAGTGCCCGAGCCACAGCTGACCGCAAGATAATATACCCAAAATTGAGCAGATTATTTGGAGGAGCTCCGTACCTATCGCGTATAAAAGTATTCCCCATGAGCCTATTCCAATAAAATCGTGCTGCCATCCCCTCCCGATTTTCGACATCTCCACTTTTCACAGAACGTGCAAATATCCGTAGGTCATTAGCTTGTATCCCTCGTTTTTCTAGATGAGCAGCTTGATTGTTTATTTTAGCCTCGACAGTCCGCTTCCACAAACTCTTTTTAAGTGGTTCAGAAGCTTTTATTTGTGCTTGAAACAACTCACTTTGCAAAGTATGCCCATCAAGATTGAGCAACATGGATGTTGGCAGATGCGTGCTATCACAGAATATCACCGCTACATTATTTGCCACAAGATACTCTATAAGCCTCATTGAAAGAGTTATTTGCGGATGGTCAAGCACTATATATGCAATATCCTCTATAGGTGCAGTTTTTTCCATTATTCCTTTCTTTTCCTGAATTTTGAGTTGGCAATTCTCAAGACTCAGATAGTATGGATTGGAAAAATATAGGGTCCGTTTTAGCATGACTAGTGATTTTTCAATTGAATTATCTTTCCTAGTGGTGTTATTTTGAAATCTACACCTTCGACGAGTGCATTGAAATTACTAGGCTTAAATTTCACATATGGAAAATCAGCACCTTTATCAATTACATCTCCACCTTTTGGAGTTGTTAATTTACTTGTCTTTATAAAAGGTTGGATATCTTTAGTAGATATTAATTCTATATTGTTTACACCTAATATCTTATATACGTCTTCTTTTTTAATCGCATTAGGATTAATATCCTTTTCCGATTTTAATTTAATGCCCTTCTCAGCTAGTATTTTTTGTGTTTGTTTCAAGTCTAAAGCCAACGATTCAAAATAGTCTGTATTTATCTTATCATTCATCCTCTTTATTACATCAGTCGTAAGTCTGGCTTCATTATGAAAATACAATTTTATTCCATCCTTATCTAAACCTCTTATGACATACAATCTGTTTTTTATCTGCTCTTTTGTCAAATCCCAGACCTCATCAGGACTCTCTTTATAAAGTAGAACCATCATGCCCTGCTTCAGAATATAAGTCAATCTCATATTGTCATTATCTAATAACTTATTCAATTCTTCCTTCTCATTGAAACTTAAATTCTTTCTCGAAGAGTCTTTTAGTAATGATACTCCCTCTAAATTATTTAAGATGACAGAATCTCTTAGAATTTTACCTTTTTTATCCTTACCTTCAAATATTCCCATTAGGTAATTTCGATCATTGACTACCAAAAATGATTCTTTATATGGATAGTTACCTTTTTTACTTACATCTCTTTGTCTCTTTATTAATAAAGGATCTTTAACCGATTGATAAACCCGAACTTTCTTAATCGGAATCCTTTTCTCTTCATTCATCCATATATCGTCACAAATCTTGTTAGTGCTAGCATCAGAAGATGAAAAAACAATAATCTTGTCTTTGACAGCTTGTTTTATTTTAGCCTTAACTACCTCATCTACTATTTGATCTAAGTCTGTTTTTTTTAATTTTTCTAAAACCTTTCTAACTACGTAATTAGGAATGACATTATCATTCTCATCCTTTTTAGTCTTACCTGATTTATCATGAGCTATCGCTCCATAAAAAGTCTCCTTATGCAAACTCCCACGTGCCGAGTCTCCTTTAATATAGACTTTCTCGCCCTTACCGTTACGGACAATCTTACCTTGTTTCTTTAGTACCCTCTTAGCTTTCTTTGGTAGATTGTTTGAAGTGTAGTGAGAAACAAGTAACTCATTTTCTATTGCCTTTACATCTTCCGTAAAAGTACTCCATGGCTTCTCGAACTGAGGTTTTTGGCTTGTTCCAGCATAATAATACTCCTCCCAATTATGATAAAAATTTGCCATTGCTTCGTACTGATTTTTCGACATGCAAGCAATTGTTATGGCATCAATACAATGATGAATATGGTTTGTACGCTCCTTTTCCTCATATTCATCTTGTAGTCCCCACATTTTTCGAAAATCGGCAACAGTATTACCCTTTACGGTATAAACATTAGTAAACAGCGTTTTCAGGTAAAGACGCGAATACTTTGTTATGATGCCTGTGTCTACAAGTTGACTATTCTTGAATCCCGATTGAACTTCTTCCAAAGTAAAAGTTCTGTATTTGTCCCGCAAATAATCTCGCTCAAAAGAAAGTTGATGTCTCTTTTGTATTGCTCTATCCTTAGCTTCTTTATCAACTGACATCTTAGCTGTCAAAACCTTCTTTTTTATTTGCTTATCAATATTGTCAGCCTCCTCCTTCCAATGTTCAACCCTAGCCAGTATCTCGGAATGATTTATGAGCTCAGAAGGAATTTTAGTCTTTTTGACATCTCTATTAAACCTACTATCACAAAGCGTTTTATTGACTTGCGAATTATCAAATGACAAACTACGTGGTATTGTATGCTCAATATCATATCTCGGATTTGCTCCCAAAAATCCCTCAACTCCTATGCTTTTTCCTGTGTAAAGACATTTATGATTTTGTTCTTCCCAAAGTTGATATTTTAGAATCTCGTCTTCTGTCGGCTGCCTCTTAAGATGTTCTTCTGCAAGCTTTGCGTATTCCTTTCGTTTATTTTCCCGATTACTCTGCCACCTTTTATATCCTGCTCGTTCGTTGGCATTTAGCAATCCTCTTGCCATCTCTATATTAACCTTTGTGCTTGCATCAAGCAATTCTTCTTTTATCAACTCATTAATAATCTTGCGCAACTGATGCAATGCTCGCATTGCCATTGGATTTCTGACTGACGACACCATAGGACTATTTAACAAGAGGTTTCCCTGCTCATCTTTTT
This sequence comes from Bacteroidales bacterium, assembly GCA_047972135.1. GTDB lineage: Bacteria > Bacteroidota > Bacteroidia > Bacteroidales > Prolixibacteraceae > JBKEAJ01. The sequence goes on from JBKEAJ010000048.1 coordinate 3,780, forward strand.
GCGGAGCTTTAAATATGTCCAGAGCAGCAGGATGATACAGCTTCTCTAGTTTGTTTTCATCCAATATAAAATTATCTGATAAAAACTGCTTTATTCTATCATCTATACCTTGTATCTTAGCAAACTCCCGATTACCTTTCTTCATTTGCTTTTTAAACAAATCGAAGGCCTCTCGTTGCATTTGTTTCTGTTGGGTTAGTGGAATTAACGAGTATCTTTTTTCTCCAAAACTTGCCACTAGTCGTTTATTTAAATCCTTCTCAAAGTCGTCTGCCGCCTCATCACTCCAATAAAAATTGTTCTCTTCAGCCTTGCAGTTTGCTATTAGTCCATTAACAACTTCTACTATTTGTTTTTCAAGATTCTGAGTCTGTATTACATCAATAATTGCATTCTTTATTATTTCCCTATTCTCTTGACTCTCCCATATATCTTTGGGAATACAATCTTCCATATTAGCCATAAAAACAGCATGAGAATATATCAGACCTCCTCTCAAATACGGCAAAATTTTGTTGATAGCCTTTAGGCTTAATGATGCATAATCTTGTTTAAGAGATATTTTCACATAACTAGCGATTTGTTCTTCATCTAAGTCTAAATTCTTTTTGGCAAATTCGAATAATTTCTTCTCAGAGTCAAAAGTAAAAAGAGCATGCCAGGCATCTACAATTTTCTTTGGGGTATTCCCTTTTTCATCTTTTACAAATTGGAAGTTGTCATCCATAAATGCAGCTCCAAACACAGCTCTGAAATATGATGAAGTCAGACATCCACTTACCATAGTACCCATTGAATAGTTAAACAAGTAATCTTCAGGAAATTTATTTCTAGACTTATAATACTTATACAAACCTTTTGGAGCCAGTTTCTTTGCAATATCTTCAAAGTCAAAATACGCTTTTTTCCTAAAGAATAATGAGCGAATTTTATCTTTCTCAGCTTTTGTAAGTTCCCTCAGTTTGCCGTCGTCAGGTGTTTTAATTTTGATATTGTTTATAAAACACAGCATTCTATATTCTTCGAATTCAGGGCGAGAAACCGGACATCTCTTTTTCTTAGGTTCAAAAACGCAGTTACCAACTAGTCCTTTCTGAGAACGCAATGGGCGTTGAAAGAATATTGCTTTAACAAGTGCCTTTTGTAAATCCTCAGGGAGCTGTTGCACATCACAAATACGATTAAACTCATCAAGGTAATGTTCCTCCCTATGAGTATAAGCATCTCGGATTTTCTCACCTCTCTTATATTTGTCGAAGAAATACTGCCCCAGCGTCTTGTCGCCCTTAGCTTCGTTAATACCTGAAATACTTTTTCTTACATCTCCGTCACTTTCTTTCGTCCCCTCAAGTCTATTGCTGAGAAAACCTCTACGCTGCGCCATATGATAAAAAGCACGACCAATAGCATAACGATTAGATTCTTCGGATAAATCAAGTTTCTTTGATGCTGCCAAATCTCTAAAATAATAAGGATTCTTGGTTTTAGACAATCGTTCTTCAAGAGTTTCTTGATTATCGGTCATCCACCAATGCCTAAGAGCCTGATTGTTTGGATAAATCTTTTTAAATCTCCAATCATTTAACTCCTCTTCAGACAATTTCGGACAATAGTCATAGCAACTTAGAGCTTTTAGTGTTTCAATTTTTCTGAGCTTTCTTCTATACTTATTTCTTCGTGCAGACCTAAATTTTGTCCTGTAGGCAGCCTTTGAGCTCTCCACTCCCTTCTCTATTTTTACGCCTTCTTGAAAAATTCTAACTCCTCTATCAATCAATGTATACCTGCCATCGTCAAGCTCTACAATTGCCCAACCAATACTGTTGGTTCCCATATCTATTCCTAAAAATCTTGCCATGCCTACACTCCTTTTTTATTTTTGTTGTTTGGTATTTATTTTTCTCCTATCTTAGTGCCATAAAAATAAGAAAATTATTTTACATCTTATCACAATAAGGCTATATGCCGAAGGTGAAAGACCTATACTCCCGCTTCTAGTGGGAGTTTTTTTACTTTGGCAATACGCTACTTTGCGTCACCCTGCGCCACCCGATACAAGCAAAATCAAAAAGGAATTACGCCTAATTATCAGATGATTATAAAATATTTAACAAAAATTTCGCTGAAGTCAGGAAAAAACGTCTATAGCGGGAAATATAAGGGTATTTATAAACCAAAAAACTCCATCCCTATTGTTGGAATGGAGTTTGGTTTTTGTTTTAGAGCTTCTTAAAGGGCAAGAGCCACAAGTACTGAAACTACAAGTCCTAAGATTGCATATAGTTCTGGGAATACTGCAAGGATTAGCGTGTTTGAGAACACGTTATGTCCTGCTCCCACTGCTGCAATACCGTTAGCACAAACTTGTCCTTGGCGGATACCTGAGATAAGGCATGTTATTCCGGTAGCCAGAGCAGCACCGAAGATAGCTGCGGCAGGAAACCAGCCCATTCCGTCGGAAACAGCACCGTTAAGCATGAAAAAGGCCACAAATCCGTACAGACCTTGAGAGCCTGGCAGTGCACTCAGCACCATACAATTTCCAAATATGGAATTGTTTTTTTTGAGTGCGCCCACACTTGCCATACCGGCGATACTAGTACCGTAAATACTTCCGGCACCGGAGAGAGCTACCACAAGCCCTATTCCTAAGTAAGCTAAAATAATTGGATCCATTTTACATATTTGTTTTAATGATTATTATCTTCCGTTGTTACCATCTTTCTAAATGGTTTATATGCTTTTCCTCCTCCCTGAAAGCCTATTGCTTTATAAAATTCCACAAATGTTAGTCGAAGTGGGTGTACAAACGAGCCTATCAATGACATGAATATGTTTATTCCGTGTCCCACCAGCAATACTATCAGCATCAAAAGTATATCCAGACCGGGAACATCTATATTCAAACAGGTCATTGCTATTTGGTTAAAAGCATTACCAAGTAGTCCGCTTGCCACACCGAGTGCAAAAAGACGGATATATGACAAAAGGTCGCCCACCGTTCCTACTACCATATTATATGTATCCCACAGTCCTGCACCGATATTTGTAAATATCCCCTTGCCGGGAGTGTTCAGGAAGAATATTCCTATCAGACTGAGTCCTGCAATTATCATGTATGGCAGGTTCATAAACTCACCTTTAGCAAAATACATATAGCCGGCACTTGCCGCACTTGAGGCTAGCAACAAGAACCACGACAAGGACGATATTGCATACCTAAAACTTCGCATACGAGTTTTATTCACTACATTCAAAGTCATACCAAAGAGCATTTGCACAGCTCCCACCGCCAACGAAAGCATCATTAGCTCGTTACTGTTCAAATAGGCATCTTTAAATCTATCTAGTGCCGGAAAGCTGACATCAGCCAAGAATATCCCAAAGAATGTCCCTGTCAGTATCCCAAAAATAACAGTGCTTATTCCCAGAAATATACCTAGATATAATATTTTCTTTGTAGCAAGGTCTTTAGTTTTGAAAAGTACAAATACTAATGCCAAGAGCATCAGCAGTCCATATCCAGCATCGCCCAAGCAAAAACCAAAAAACATTACAAAGAAAGGTGCAAAGAAAGGTGTCGCATCCAGTTCCCCATATTTTGGTAGCATATATAATTTCGCAATAGGCTCACAAAGCTCTGCAAACTTATTATTTTTCAATTTTACAGGAGCATCCTCACCTGGCGTAGCATCTTTGCTTTCGTAAACTAAAGGCTTTGCATTCAAGAAGGTCTCCATCTCTTGTTTGTTGACCGCAGGTATCCATGCCTCGACCACGTTAATTTTGTTTTCCGCCACCAGCGACGACGACTTTCTAACGCTTTCAAAATCAATCTGCTCCTCTTGTGTCTTACAGAGTAATTCAAGGTCATTTATATGCTTCTGTGCCAAGCTCTTAAGCTCTGCATCTATTTTTTCTGTCCTCCCTGCTCTTTCTCGCAATTCTGCATGTCTGCTTCCCAATGTATATTCGGGCAGTTTAAACTCCTCACATTCAAGCTCAAACTCCTGCTCACCGAGTGTCAGAGTTACAAAATTTATTTTGCTGCCCTCCTGAGAAACGATATGTGCATTGTAGTCTGCAATCCACGCCTCGTCAAAGCTATTGATTGTGGCATGAAAGCAACGCAATTTCCATCCTGCCTCTGTCAGTGCTTGAAGTTTATCGCCATCATAGTCGCCCCACTCTTCCAATTGCTCCACGTCCTTCTCCAAAGAAAGTATCTCCGAAGCAATTTTATCTTTCTCCGTCTTCAGCTCGACTATTTTACTCAGAACATCCTTAATATCAACGCCTTTTGAGGCTTTCTGCAAGTCATCCTCTTCGCCGATAAAAGTCTGCAAAAATGAAATCTGCGATTTTAATTCTGACAATTGGCTCAGACCTTTCTCTATTCTCTCATCATCCTGTATATCAGCCTCATTCACATCTATATGAGACACTCCGATGTTGCGTAGCTCTTCAAGAAAAGTATCCAAAGAGCTATGATGCAAAATCATCGTGTATTTATTCATTTTTTCTATCATGACTCACTTTTATTTTGTTTCTCATGACGGTCTTTCACTATCTTCTGTGCGGCTTTCGACAAGTTTTCCTCGTCTTCCAAAAATCTTTTGATTTTCATTATTGCTTCTTTATAACCGGGAATTTGCACTTTCTCAAATAGGTTTACCTTTTGAGTCGTTTTTTTACGGGCATATTCCAGCAAATCTGCCTTTGTGGAGAAAACTTCAATCTCTATGCCCACTGTTGCGAGGTCTTTCAGCAGTTGCGCACCTTCCATAAACCACACGGGCGATGAAAATAGGCTGAAAGGCTGAACGCTAAACTCGACGGTATCCAAAATTGGCACATTAACACCGGCAATTTTCTTCTTACTCAGCTTTATATCATCGACTTTCACGAGCGAAGTATCAAATTCTGACCAAAGATTAATAAAGGAATCCAACTCATGGGTCTTAGCCTCAAGATGGGCTTCCAGTTTCTTCTCCTCGTCTTTGGCTTTTTTCACTTCCATGCGTAGAGCTTGCTCCTTGCTTTTGATTGTAGGCAAAGATTTCTCCCGCATTTTCAGTGCTTTGTCTAAGCCCTGCAATGATGTTTTATTATATTGAAATTTTACAGCCATAAAGCTACTTTCTCCTATTTATCTGCCGACACCCAATATTTATCGACAAAATTCTGACGTATTCCTACTTCTTCCGTCTTAAAGTGTTTACCCAAAAGTTGCCATGCAGTATTCAACATCTCTGTTGTATCAATATTTACGTCTATTGCAAGCATTTCTTTTGAATAGTCGAGTGCAAATGCAAGACATCTACTGTCGTAGTCTGTAAGGTCGAAGCCATTTTCCATTTTTGTTTTGGCACTGGCGGCATCGGAGAATAGGCGTACACAGGCGTTCATTACCTGCGGATGGTCTTCGCGCGTCTTCGTGCCGATAACCAACTGTTTAAGTCTCGACAGACTTCGGAATGGGTCGACAATAACCTTGTCCACGTCGGTATCTCTACGTAGAAACAACTGTCCTTCAGTGATATATCCTGTGTTATCGGGGATTGCATGAGTAATATCGCCTCCCGAGAGTGTTGTAACGGCAATGATAGTTATAGAACCACCGTCGGGGAATTGCACTGCTTTTTCGTAGATCTTTGCAAGGTCAGAATACAGCGAACCCGGCATTGAGTCTTTTGACGGGATTTGATCCATACGGTTCGATACAATTGCCAGTGCATCAGCATATTGCGTCATGTCCGTAAGTAGTACAAGGACTTTTTCGTTCTTTTCTACTGCGAAGTATTCAGCAGTAGTAAGAGCCATATCAGGCACAAGCATCCGCTCTACGGGAGGGCTGTCGGTAGTATTTATAAAAGATATAATCCTATCGAGCACTCCTGCATTGTCAAACACATGGCGGTAGTAAAGATAGTCGTCGTTTGTCAAACCCATACCTCCAAGAATAATTTTGTCGGCATTTGCTCTAAGAGCCACCATTGCCATCACTTCGTTGTAAGGTTGGTCGGGGTCGGCAAAGAATGGGATTTTCTGTCCCGACACCAGCGAGTTGTTAAGGTCGATACCTGCAATACCGGTAGCGATAAACTCAGATGGTTGCTTACGCCGCACAGGGTTTACCGACGGACCTCCAATCTCTACCTCTTCGCCTTCCACCGGCGGACGACCGTCGATGGGGTTTCCGAAGAAATCGAAAAAACGCCCTGCAAGAGCCTCCCCAACTTTCAGGGTTGGAGCTTTCCCCATGAAGATAACCTCTGCATCTGTGGGTATACCTTCCGTACCTGCAAAAACCTGCAATGTAACCTCGTCGCCCATAATTTTCACTACCTGAGCCAAACGACCGTCGATGGTTGCCAGCTCCTCATTACCAACATTTGTAGCCTTTAGCATACAAGTTGCTTTGGTAATATTAGATATATGAGTGTATATTTTCTGAAAACTTGTCATTATGCCTTTACTCTTTCTGTTAATAAATCGTCGAGTTGTTTTTCGTATTTTTTGAAGTCTTCCGACTGAAACTCGCAATAGTTCATTTGACGCAGCAGGTTGATAACATTCTTGAAGTATCCCGATACGTCAACAAAAGTGTCAAAATTGTAGTTTGGTCTGCAAATTTTGCTCATTATCATCTTCAACATATACTCTTGTCTTTCGATGGGAGTCAGCGAGTCTATTTTGTCGAAAGCATCTTGCTGAAGAATAGCAAAATCAATAACCTCAGCTTTCCAGAAGTCGATGTGATAATCCACTGGCACACCGTCGTCGCCCAAGATATTAATTTGTTCAACCAGTTCTTTACCTCTACGCAGCTCTTTTTTCATCTCGTTGACAAGAGGTATCCAATCTTCGCCGATTAAGTTTTTTACATATTCGTCAAACTCAACATATTCAAGATATTTTGAATAGCTGTCGAGCGGGTCGATGGCAGGATAACGCTTACTGTCGGCACGAGCCTGCGAAAGCGCGTAGAAACAACGAGCTGCTTTTTTAGTAGATTCCGTAACGGGCTCTTTCAGGTTCCCCCCCGCAGGCGACACTGTTCCGATGAATGTGATAGAGCCCATTTCTCCGTTGCTAAGCTCCACATAGCCGGCACGAGAGTAGAAGTTGGTAATCACTGCCGTCAAGTCCATTGGGAAACCATCTTGTCCGGGTAGCTCTTCAAGTCTGTTCGACATTTCTCTAAGAGCTTGCGCCCACCTCGACGTTGAGTCTGCCATCAGCAATACTCTCAATCCCATAGAGCGGTAGTACTCGGCTATTGCCATTGCAGTATAAACCGATGCCTCACGAGCCGCCACTGGCATATTCGAGGTATTTGCAATGATGATGGTTCTTTCCATCAGCTTTTGACCTGTGTGTGGGTCTTCAAGTTCGGGGAACTCGGTAAATATCTCCACCACCTCGTTTGCACGTTCACCACAAGCCGCAATGATAACAATATCGGCTTCGGCTTGTTTTGATATGGCGTGCTGCAACACGGTTTTCCCTGTTCCGAAAGGACCTGGTATGAAGCCCGTTCCACCTTCACAAATTGGGTTGATAGTGTCGATACATCTAACACCTGTTTCCAGAAGTTTGAATGGGCGTGGTTTATTTTTATATGCCGTAAGTGCGCGTTTTACAGGCCACTTTTGCTCCATTGATATATTATGCTCTTTGCCTTGCGCATCAACAATTACGGCAATGGTGTCTACTATTTTATATTCGCCTTCGGCGGCAACGCTTTTCACGTTAAACTCGCCCTCCATCACAAAAGGCACCATTATCTTATGAGATTTTCCGTTCTCGTCAACCTCACCAAGCCACGAAGCCCTAGCGACAGTGTCGCCTGCCTGTGCAAGAGGTTTGAAATGCCAAGTTGATGTTTCGTCAAGCGGATAGCAATATTCGCCACGAGTGAGGAATACACCCTTCATTTCGTCAAGGTCATTTTGCAGTCCGTCATAATTTCTCGATAGCAGTCCGGGTCCGAGTGTTACCTCTAGCATGTGTCCTTCAAACTCTACTTCTGCACCGGGTTTTAGTCCGCGAGTGCTTTCAAACACCTGCACAAACACCTCCTTGCCTACAACCTTGATGACCTCTGCCATTAGTTTACAGTTGTCGTGTAGGATGTAGCATATCTCATTTTGAGACACAGCACCCTCAACCTCAACAATCACAAGGTTTGCAATTATTCCTTTTACTGTTCCTTTTGTAAGCATATATATTTCTTATTTTTTTGTCGTAAACTCGTCTGAAAGAACCACCGATTCTTTCAAATCTTTTATGAATGTATCAATATTCTCTCTGCCTTTCTCTCCGTCCATATCCACCCAACGCTGTAATATCGACAGCTTTATAAGGTAGGTAAATATATTTTCGATGTCAAAATAGTAGAAAAACTCGTTATCGTCGAGCCAGTCCCATCTTAAAACATCCAATTTTTTCTCTTTTTCTTCCAAAGAGCTTATTTCCGAAATTTTAATAACATCGTCGGTGTATGGGAACACGGGAGGCAGTCCGAAGTCTTTGGCATGACTTGCACGCAGTAGTTCTGCCACCTCATTTTCTGATATTACCGCCTGATTAATGTCTAAATCAAACTTTTTGCAGTTTATGGCAGTAAGCAGATTTAAAGTATTAAGGTTAAACTCAAACCAATTTCTGATAACCCGATTTGTATTCTTAACTGCAAAATTGTAGTATGCCGAAGTCAGATTATCGTCCCACGAAAGGTCGGGATTTACCTTTGTTTCTTCCAGCCACGATGGTATAAACTCTCTAAAATATTCAGGAATATTATCGGCTGTCGGATTATCCTCTTCCTTAAAAAGAGTGATTATTTCTTTCAATTCTTCTTCTGAGAGGTTTCCCTGATAGCCTAGCGTCTCGCCTTCTCCACGCAGGAGTTTCAGAAGATTGACATTGTCATATTGATAAAGGAATAATTTTATCAGCTCAAAATCTGTGGGCGACACAACTTCCCTACACTGCTCAATAAAATCGAAGAGTGTCAGAGTCAACTTGCTCTCGTCAATGGTTATATCCGGTAGTCCGGAAATGAAACAATAGTACTTTGCCATAATTATTTACAGATGTGCACCTACTTATCAAACAATAGCTCTTCCAACTTCGGTCTCAAGAAGCTCTTGAACAGATTTTGAAAATCTTCATCCGTAAAAGACACTTTGTACGAACCATCTACGGGTCCCACTTGGAATCCTGCTTTTACTTTATTTGCTGATTTCACTTCAAAGCCTTCTTTCAAATTAGCCGTTAATTTCTCGGCAAAATGCTTTGTAATATCGTCTCTTTCGGCATCGTTGGTGTACAAACTCACTGCTCCGTCTTTGCCGAATGACACAAGGGCTTTTTCCATCAGTCCTTTCACATAATCTATGTCTTTCAAAGATTCCGAAACGGGAATATTAATTAACTTTTCAGACAGAATTGCCACGACCTCTTGTTTCAGAGAGCTTACAAGTTGCTGTGTACTAAGTTGGAGTTCAGATTGGGTGTTGGATTTAAGCGCCTCTGCTTGTTTTTTGGCATCAGCGACAATACTATCGGCTTTTGCCTGAGCTTCACTTAAAATAGACTTTGCTTTTTTATTAGCATCGTCTAATATTTGCGATGCCTGTTGGTCTCCCTTTTGCACTCCCTCAGACACCAATGTATCAATGAGTTGCCCTAATTTATTGTTATCCATTTCTTAAAGTTATTCTTATAGGTCTTATCTTTGAGATTCAAAAATAGTACCTAAAATTTGCGCCTATAAAGTTACGCTTAAATTTTTATTTTCCAAATAAACACTATGTAACTTTTTGCATTTGCTCGGTATATCACTGACAATCACTCGATTGCCAAACGGCTCTGACTCTATATTCTTAGAAATACTTTCGGGTTCTAAGGTCTAAAGGGTAGTTTTGATATCGCACTTTCAGGCATCAACGACACACCCTAAGAGACGCACGACAGTGTATCCCTACATCCTCCTGTATTAAAAGGCTGAAAGCCTTGTGTCTGATAGCGGGCGAAGCCCTACGAAAAGATAATTCCTAGCATATCAAGCACTGAAAGTGCGATAGACGGTAGAGATTGCTTCGTCGCAGGCTCCTCGCAATGACGTTCATTTATTGTCTGTTCGCTTATAGCCTAAAGCCTACTGCCTACAGCATTTTAAACCTTAAACAGTTCAACGATTAAACCTGCATCTATATCAGGGCTAACGCCCCTATTATTTTTTATCTATCTCTTTGCTACGAAGATATCGGGACTACGTCCCTAAACTTCAAACCTTTTTTTAGGCTATAGGCTGTAAGCTATAAGCCAAAACAGCCACCACCACCCCCTTCGGGTACTCCTCCTTCGCAGGAGGAGAGTTTCTAAATCCCCTCCTCGTGGAGGCGGGGTGGCGCAGGCGGGGTAGTATTTTTTATTATTCCTCCAGCTAAAGCAGGAGGCTACTCATCGATTAATATAATTCATTAAATTTCAGACAATTAAACCCTAAACAATTAAACCTTAAACGGTTCAACAACTAAACCTTAAACAAGGATGTTTGCTTATAGCCTAAAGCGTACGGCATACAGCATTTACAAACAGATCAACGATTAAACATTGTATTTGCGAATCGAAATAACTACTTTTGTATATAATATTAAACGGTCAAAAAAATGAAAATGGTCAACACTCGTGTTATTTTGTTGTTTATTCTTACGCTTTTTCTCACAGCATGCACCAAGAGTGGTGGTGGACGGGGAGGGGCAAGCACTTCGTCGGAAACCAAGAAAATAACCATCTTGCACGTCAACGATGTACATGCAAACATCGACAATTTCTCCAAGTTAAAATGGTATGTAGACCAAGAACAAGCCAAAGGAACTACAGTATTTTTATTTTGTGCCGGCGATATTTTTTCGGGCAATCCTGTTGTCGATATGGACGAAGACCCGGGCAGGTCGGTAATAGAGCTAATGAATGCCTGTGGTTTTGATGCGATGGCAGTGGGAAACCATGAATTTGACTATGGTAAAGACATATTAAAGAGTCGCATTGAGCAGTCGAAGTTTCCATGGATTAGCAGCAACATCATCAAGAAACCTCGTAAATTCGATATAGAGGAATCTGTAGTACTTGAAAAAGGCGGTGTAAAGATAGCTCTAGTAAGCTCGTTGGAGACAGGTGGAGGCAACAATCCGCCTATTCCTAGCACCCATCCGAGTAAGGTAAAAGGCTTCAAGTTTGAAAACCCTCTAAGTTTCGACACTTGGTTTAAAGGTGTGAAAGACAAGACTTCTGCGGACTTACTTATCGACCTTTCGCACTTTGGGGTGTCGGAAGACTCAAAGTTGGCAGAGGCAAACACCGATTTCGACTTGATTATAGGAGGACACAGCCACACCAAGCTGTCGCAAGTGCTTAATGTGAATGGTACACCGATTGTACAGGCGGGGTCGAAGTTGTGGTATCTTGGCAGGCTTGACTTGGAGGTGAAAGATAGAAAAATTCAAGAACTAGACTACAATCTTATTGATTTCAGAGATATTGACAACAAGGACGAGAACTTAAAAAACAGAATTGCCGAAATAGACGATGCTCCTGCACTGAAAGAGGTTATCGGCCTTGCTAAAGACAAGATAGATAAGCCCTATGAGGTGGGTTGTCTTTACACTGATGCACTTAAAATTGGATTGAAATGTGATGTTGCCATTCAGAATGTCGGAGGCATACGTGCATACATTGACGAGGGTGATATTACCTTAGAAGACGTATTTAAGGTAGACCCTTTCGGCAATGGTGCAGTTACTTGCAAAATGACTTATGGCGACTTGAAAAAGATAATGGAAACATACAATTCTGAGATACTAGTTTCGGGTATCAGCTACACGAGGAAGAACGGAAAAGTAGAGCTATTAAGCGAAGACGGAAAAGCAGTAAATCTTGACCAGAGCATAAAAGTTGCAACAAATGACTATCTTTACGAGGTTTTGAAGGATAGTTTTCCTAAGAAATGTACTCAGACAGGAACCAAAACGGTCGAGGTAATTATCGACTATATCAAGTCCTTCAAGATGGAGCCTATTTCGTACGACGATTGTAAGCGATTTGAATGGAAATAGAGATGATTAGCCGACAGAATAGCCAAATAGTTGGTAAGTAGTAGTTTAGAGATTAGTAAATGAATACTCAAATACAGAATACAAAATATAAGTACATAAATAAGATAGATTCGCCCGATGACCTTAAAAAATTAGAGCCCTCTCAGCTAGAAGATGTTTGCAAGGACTTGAGGGATTTTCTAATAGATGAGTTATCTCGCAATCCAGGGCATTTTGGTGCAAGTCTTGGCGTAGTAGAGCTCACGGTTGCTCTGCACTATGTATTGCACACCCCCGAAGACAAGCTGATTTGGGATGTTGGACATCAGGCATATTGTCATAAGATACTGACAGGTCGTCGCGACACTTTTCATACCAATCGGAAGCTGAATGGATTAAGCGGTTTCCCTAAGATGGAAGAAAGTCCCTATGATGCTTTTGGAGTAGGACATGCCAGCACCTCCATATCGGCAGCATTGGGAATGGCAACGGCAAACAGACTTAAAGGTGAAAATAACAAATCTATAGCCGTAATCGGCGATGGAGCGTTAACGGGAGGAATGGCGTTTGAAGCGATGAACAATATGCACCGCGACGACGATGTACTTATCATTCTCAACGACAACAACATGGCAATAGACGACAATGTTGGCTCCCTAAACCAATACCTTCTAAAAATCACTAAATCAAGGAAATACAACAAACTAAAATCAAAGGTTTGGGAAAATCTGTCTAAAATGAATGGTCCAGGCAGAACTGCAAGGTCTTTGGTTCAGAAGCTTAGCAACTCAATGAAATTCAGTATTCTAAATCAAAGTAATTTTTTTGAGGCTTTAAACTTACGATATTTTGGACCTGTCTATGGGCATGATGTTGAATATTTGGTAAAAGTCCTCAGTTCGCTGAATGAGTTGCCCGGAGCGAAGTTACTCCATGTCATTACTCAAAAAGGCAAGGGTTATAGTTTTGCCGAAAACGAGCAGACTATCTATCATGCCCCTGGCAAATTCTGTGTAGAGACCGGCGAGCTTATGAAGAAGGATAATGGTGAAGGAGCACCCCTATTTCAAGATGTATTTGGCAAGACCTTGTTAGAATTGGCACGCAAAAACGAAAAGATTGTCGGCATAACCCCTGCAATGCCAACAGGTTGCTCCATGACATTTATGATGGAAGAAATGCCCGAAAGGACTTTTGATGTGGGTATTGCCGAACAGCATGCCGTTACTTTTGCGGCAGGTTTAGCAACAAAGGGGCTTATTCCGTTCTGCAACATCTACTCTTCGTTCATGCAGCGAGCTTACGACCAAGTGATACACGACGTTGCACTCCAAAAGCTGAATGTTATTTTTTGCCTAGACCGAGGTGGGCTTGTTGGCAGCGACGGAGCTACTCACCACGGCGTATTCGACCTAGCATATATGCGAAGCATCCCCAATTTGATAATTTTTGCACCGATGGATGTCATAGACTTACGTAATATGATGTACACCGCACAAAATAGGGAGTTTGGAGCTGTCTCCATAAGGTATCCACGAGGGTCGGGCTGTATCGTCGATTGGCAAAAAGACTTCGAGGAAATAGAAATTGGCAAGGCACGAAAACTTGTTGACGGCAAAGATGTAGCGATACTCACAGTCGGAAAACCGGGTTTGTTTATTGCTGATGTACAAAAAAACCTTGAAGATAGCAATGTATCTCTTGCCCACTATGATTTCAGATTTGTAAAGCCTTTAGATGAAACAACCTTACACGAAGTGTTTACAAATTTCAGCAAAGTGATAACTGTGGAAGACGGCACAGTGATAGGAGGCTTCGGCAGCGCAGTTGCAGAGTTTGCCGTAAAAAATAATTACAATTCTACAAAGATTGAAATAATGGGAGTACCCGACTCGTTTATAGAGCATGGCACTCAAGAAGAATTGTACGATATATGCGGATTTGATGCCAATGGTATCAGTAATAAGGTAAAAGAGCTGCTTCGATAACGTGAGGTCAGCCTTAATTGTATTCAGAAGTGAATTTTTATTTTGTAAAAAAAAGATGGAAACTCTCCTTGGTCTTTTTAGCATTGCTAATTGGAGCGAGTTCACTTCTATACACAAGTTGGTTGGTAAGGCGGCTTGCCGAAGAGGAAAAGAAGAAGGTTTTGCAGTGGTGCGATGCGATGGATAAGGTCATAAAGGCAGGAGAGAATGAGGACGTTTCCTTTTTTTCGAGGATAATGAGCGACAACAAGACCACCCCAATGATAATTACCGACCAAGAGGGCAATGTTGTTTCCGACCGAAACATTCCGTACACTGACGAGACAAAAGACGATAAACTTCGTCAAGAGTTGGAGCTGATGAGTGCTTACAGTTTGCCTTTCGAGATAGTATTGACCGACACAGAGTCGCAGTTTTTGTACTATCGGGAGTCTTATTTACTACGCAATCTAAGAATATTCCCTTTCATACAACTAATCATTATATGTATCTTCATTGGCTTATCCTACTTTGGTTTCAGCTCCTCCCGGCGAGCCGAACAAAACCAAGTGTGGGTAGGGATGTCGAAAGAAACGGCACATCAATTGGGAACTCCCATATCATCGTTAATGGCGATAACGGAACTCCTGAAAATGGGAGAAAGCTCGGAAGGCTTAGTCGAAGAATTAGAGAAAGATTACGAACGACTAAGCAAGATTGCCGAAAGGTTTTCAAAAATCGGTTCAGAGCCTGAACTTTTCCCCACCGATTTAATAGACTGTCTAAACACAACGATTGCCTACTTAAAAACCCGCACATCGGCAAATGTTGAGTACAACATCCGCTACGACGAAAATCAAGCCATCGTCATACCTCTCAACCCCTCACTGTTCACATGGGTTATCGAGAACATCTCCAAAAATGCCATTGATGCGATGGACAACAAAGGCAAGCTGTCATTCAATATTTTTGAGAGAGAAGGAGAAATTCTTCTCGACATTAGCGACACCGGCAAGGGGATTTCTCGTTCCAAGCAGAAGACCATTTTCAAACCCGGCTATACCACCAAGCGTAGAGGATGGGGCTTGGGCTTATCCTTGGTAAAGCGGATTGTTGAAGAATATCACAAGGGACGAGTTTATGTCAAATGGTCGGAGGTGAATAAAGGCACAAAATTCAGAATTGCCTTAAAGAAAGACATTGCCGACATACGAGGTAATAAGCTCAAAATAAAGAAATTAATAAGGACGAAGATATAGATGGTTTCTATCAAAAGCAAAAAAATATTAGGCGTAGACCCCGGCACTAATGTTATGGGCTATGCACTTATTGAGTGTGCTGGCAACAAGGTATCACTGTTGCAGATGGGTGTTGTAAAGACTTCGGGATTTCAGACCCACTATGAGAAACTAAATCATCTATTTGCACGTGCAGAATATCTCGTACAGCAATATATGCCCGACGAAATGGCAATAGAAGCACCATTTTTCGGCAAAAACGTACAGTCGATGCTCAAATTAGGACGTGCTCAGGGAGCGATTATGATTGCCGCCCTCAAAGAGGGCATTCCGGTTGAAGAATACGCCCCTCTAAAAGTAAAGATGGCAATAACGGGCATGGGCGGAGCAAGCAAAGAACAAGTAGCCTACTTCCTAGGGCAGATATTTAAGAATATGGAAAAAGAAAAAGAACTAGATGCCACTGATGCCTTGGCGGTTGCCTATTGTCATTTTCTGCAAGCAAGCAATCCATTGAAGGAAAAATCCTATAAAAATTGGAAAGACTTCATCGACAAGAACCCAAAGAGAATAAGGTGATTAGCTAATGTGATGATATGCTGATAATCACAGCCAAACAAACGAACGTCATTGCGAGGAGCTGGCGACGTGGCAATCTCCACCTATAAAGAACAGATTGCCACGCTGCGCTCGCAATGACGGATGATGTAAGGGCAGAACATTTTCTGCCCGGCTGTAAGTCCAAAAATCTATAAAAAATAAACACATGAAAGAAAACAAAACCGAAGTAACCATAGACAGAAAAATCCTGTCTACCGTGAAATATGTAAAACTTACACAGAAAATCAATGAGCATCACGAGCTTGAAGAGCTGGGATATTTCACTCTGGAGAATTATAACAAGCTGTCGGGCAGGTCGATGACCATATTCTTCGACGAAGTTACTTTCGTGGGGCGCAGTATTTGGAGTCGCATTTCCAATTCTTGCAGCGTTTAGCAAAGCAGCACAACGAGTGGTTGTATTACGACGGGGCGGTGCTGTGCTTTGGTGACCCCATTGAGAAGTACAATCCGATATTCTTGGAGTACGACCGCGAGCTAAGCAAGATTGCAATAGGAATGAGGGCTCAGCCAAGTAGCTCAAAAATACATAGTTATGATCAGCCTATTCAACGGCAAGACCGGAGCAGGCGGCGCAGGAGATATAAATATTCAAAGCCCGGGTGTAACTACTGTCCAAGGAGGACAAGATGTAAAAGTAAGTAAAGGGTAACCCTCAGATAAAAAAGCTAATGTTCGAGAAATTAATACAAAGATTAGAGGTTTTTCTACTGCCTGAGATTAAAGTGTCGAGTCTTGTCTACACCCCTACTTTGAAATATAAACGTATTGACACTCCAATCTTATACACACTAGAAATAGATGATGAGACATACTTAAATGATTATGAGCTTGTAAATAATTATAGACAAGACTTGCAATTAAATTTATGCTATATTGGTGAACAGGATTACAACTTTGATATAAGCACAATAAATAGAGATTTTAGTCTGAGTAAGGATTTAAAGCAGCAGGGTAAGTTGATAGAAGTATTAGCAAATTTAACAGAGGATATTAATTTAAGAGTCACTAAGAAGGGTGCTATAAAATCACTAAATCATTCAGCAGTATTGAAAAAGTGGGAAAACATAAAAACTCAATTATTACAAATTTATAAAGGGACTCAGGCAAGAGGATACATCGATGGCATTGATACAAAGATTAGAGATGAAGCTTTATTTTTAGATGACATAAGACAAGTAAAATTATTCGGACTCCTTTTCAATAAGTATCAGGCGGCACATGAAACAGACCCTCCAAGGTTCTGCAAAGTAAGTAATCTGATAAACTGTATTCCTGTGACTTTCAAAGAGATAATCCGGGAGACAAAAGAAGATTCCGAGAAGGACGAAAAGCTCATTTTAATTTCGGGTACTATGGAAGGTCTCGAAGATGATGTTGAAGATAGAATCCGGAAGTATTTTACACACGTTGGTGTTCAATATACTCCAATTGTTCTATCCCAATACAAGCGAACCGTCACTTTAGACTTGTCAAGCGGATATCCTAAATCAGTGACACTAGATATTGAGCTTAAAAATGACGATGGTTACATTAGAAAACAGAATTTTAATTTAAAACAAAAGCATGATGGCTGAAAATTATGTATGCGATGGTGCAAAAATAGAGTGTAAGCTATGCACAAAACCACAAGGTACATTAGTGGTTAGTTCCAACCAAGTGAAATTGCAAGACAAGTTCTTTGCCACGATAAAGGACAAGCAGAAGCTAAACCTAGTGTTTGAGGGCAACTGCAAAAAGAGTTGGCTTTCTGCCACCCCTTGTGCAGCACTTATAGCACCGGACGAATGGCAGAATCCCGGCGATTTAACAGTGCAAGACTCTCCTGTCCTGCACGAAGACTCCACCATAATGTGCATGTACGGCGGAGTACCCATTAAGATTACCGACCACCTGCAAAAGAGTGAACCCTGCGAGCTTCAACCTTTGGCAGCACCTGTAGTTGCCCCCATCGAAGACCCTATGATAACAGGTGTAGAGTGGAAAAAAGATGATGACAGTACGGAAAACAAAGCATATATAGAAGTTTCCACACTCAATATTTTACCGGGAGAAGAAATCGAAATTGATTTAGACAATGATATAGACCAACAATGATAATGTGGCACTGACCACTCATCACTGATTGAGTCTGAAAATCCGAAAATCTATAAACATGAAATATATAGCAACAGTAAATTCTAAAGGAAAAGCCATAGTAAGAATAGATGGAACTCGTGATGAATTATCTTGTGGAAAAATATTGAAAGGTTGGTGGATCAATAACGAGAATAATTCTATAAAAAAAGCCTTATTAACAGATACTGTAAGATTTCATGTACAAACAAAAGATATTCCTAACAATGAGACTGTTAAGATTGAAATATTAGACGAAGATTCCATCCCTCTAATTTCGGATGATAGAATTACATCATCTAAACTCAATATTATCAATAATCAGGGCTTCGTAGATATTGATTTAAACTCACCAACTCTGAGAGATACTATCATATCTGATATTGGAAATGAAATTGAGTTATATGCAAAGTGTCAGTATAATAAAAGCTTGACAGAACTCGCAAACTCTCCAGAGGGTCAACTAAAAGTCTATGATGTCGGATATATACCTTTTGAAGACTGTAGAATAAATGTATGTATCGACGGCAGAATAGAATTCTTACCTGAGCATTTTGGAGTATTAGCACGAGGAGAATGGAACAAGTTAAATTTCCCATACAAGTATGAGGCTAAAGTGTATTACGATCAATTTAACAATCCAAGTCTCGGCGGCATTCCTAGGACAATTGATAAGATCGTAATTAATAAGCCTTCTTCTCCAAGAAGCAATCTCAATATAAACGACAAAAATGTGCCCACGTACAATCAATCTAATATAAAAGTAGCAAAACCAATAGCTAAATCTACAGGGCTGCCTGATCGTCGATACTCAAATCGAACAGTAAACGCTGCTCCAGTAGGTCGTCCGGTAGCTGCAGGCGCTGTTCTTGCTTTAAGTTTAGCTCTAATGTCCTATGATGTTGCAGTTCCCTTTGCTGTTAATAAAGAGCAAAGTAAAATAAAAGAGCATTACGGTATTTTGAAATTAGCGAGTCAAGACCTCAACATTGCCTACAGCAACAATATGATTCCAGATAATTTACTAAACACTAGTAGTATAAGTGCTATATTAAATGTAATATTGTGTGGAAAAAGAGAAGTTTCAGATGAGGAGTTTTCTGCGGGTAAAAAGATATATACAGAAATTTCGAAATTTTCAAAAATACAAAACAAATGAAAATCAACATACTACTGTATTCAATATTATTGAGTATTATATTTTTTATTGCTTGTGGAGATAATTACTATTTTGACAAAGCAGTAGAAAATGAAAAGCTCGGACAATACGAGGAAGCTATAAAATACTTGGATATTGTTATTCTTAAAAATCCAAAGCATTATATGGCATACATAAACCGTGGGTCTGATAAATCTGAGTTAGAGGATTTTCGTGGAGCTATAGATGACTATACAAAAGCAATTGAGCTCGACTCTACTAAACTCGTTGCATACGTAAACAGAGCTAATAATCAAAAACGACTTAAAAACTACAGCAGAGCTATTGACGACTACAATAAGACACTGAGATTATTGGGATACAGTTCTGACAATTTACTTATACAGCCCGAATACAAACCTAATTTTCAACACCTTGCAAACAGAAATAAATATGAAGAAATTGAGTATAATGTTTTTGATATTTTGTTTGAAAGAGGTATCACATTTTATCTCTCCGACAGTCTCAATCAATCAATGTCCGATTTGAGTTTTTGTATAGATAATGATAAATTTTTATCAGATAGTTATTATTGGAGGGCTTTCGTATTATTTGGAAAGAACGACATTACCTCGGCATGTGAAGATTTATATAAAGCTGCATCACTTGGAAATCAGGAAGCAAAGGTAGATTATATCAGATACTGCAAATCAGACAACAACTCAGAATAAACACAAAACATCATGAATAACAAACCAATAAAAATTAGAGCCACCTACTCTGCCGCAGGTAAGAATGAAAGTATACAAACAACAATCGACGATATCCAGGGGTTTAAGCTTATAAAAATCGAAGGTCCATTCGACGGATACGGCAATGCTGTAGAAGCAGCCGAAAATGGCAGAGCCTATTACTATTGTGCTACATTGGACGAAGACCCTCATTCCGTAGACATTAAGAAAGTGAAATGGGCAGCATCCTACGACAATGGAGGCAAGATTTCCCTATTCAGAGGTGGCAGAATTGACACCAAAAACCGAGTATGGGTTC
>JBKEAJ010000049.1:0-1708 GCA_047972135.1 Bacteroidales bacterium
CTCTGTAAGCGTGTGTCTTTTCTTGCTAGTTTTTGATATGTCTAAGGTGTAAATACTGTCGTTGTAGTATGAGATAATGTCATTAAAATAATGTGCTTCGCTCTCATCGCATTGATGTGAAAGAGCTTTGTTCACATTCATTTTTGTCCCTGCGGTATCATATACATTCATCATCTTTAAATATGGTACTACGTCAGGATTTTGAGACACAATACACAATGATAATTCGTTTATGGTTCTTATGATATTATCGGATACTTTAATTCCTACCCAGACGGAGAAATCTGGTAGTCTGTCGCTCTTTCTGAAAGCTTCAGTCCGTTCTATATTGTTGAGTTCGATGGAGTACTTAATCACATTCTCAAAAAGAACACATTTTAATTCAGCCTCTATTAGTTGATGATTTAAAAGAGGGGTAAAAAACAGAGTTTCATCTCCGATACCAAAAATTCTTTTTTCGACAAAAAAATGGGTGGTAGGTGTAAGCTGAAAATCATCATCTGAATTAGGATATACGAACAGTAAGCCATGTGCAGGCATAGGTAAAGACCACTTATTGCTTACCAAAATCCGCGAAAGTCTATGCAATAACTGAGTATCCGATTTTTTTATTTCCTGATTTAAACGTGAAACTTCTAGAGCGAACACGTCAAGGAACATGTCAATCACGGGGTCTACTTCGGAACTGTCTTTTATGCCCCATAGCTCCATCGCATGACGGAGCATTCTTTTTTTTGTTTCAATATACTTCTTGTCTCTCATACTATGTGTTTACTGCGATAGTGGTCTCAATGGACTTATATACAGCACTGTCTTAAAATTAAAAGGCATATTATTGTCTGATATGGTTCCAAATACAGAAATTTGAGCTCTCCTTTTAGGTTGGGGGCTCTCGTGAGGATTCATACGTTCTTCTGTTTCTATTAGTTCTACTCTGACTGCTACCTCTTTCAATCTTTTCTCATATTTACCTATTGAATAAAGAAGGTTTTCCCTCACTTTCTCCTCCCATTTGCCTGTTTTTACAAGTAAACTGAACTCCAATTCCCATATTCCTGCACCAAAATCTTCTCTACCTGCAACTTCCTCGTCGCCGGAGGTTATCATCATCATTAGATTTTGTGCTATAGACTCTTCCTTTGAGCATGAGGGAGGAATCCACAATTTGTCATTTAGATTTGATATGCTGAAAGGAAGTTTTATATAACTATTGTTCATTGCCTCTTTATATTTTACGGCAAATGTAAAAAAGATATGTACATTAAACAACATAATAATTCGAAAACAATTTTCAATAAAAGTGTTAGCGTCTTGCTTGCTGAGTATATTAATAACAATCAGGCATTTGCGTATCTAATAATCTTCGGTACATTTATTGTTATATATATTTTTTCATTTCTGTGTATTGTTGACATGATAATAATACTTATCGTCGTTGGTATTTATTAATGCGATTTTTAAAAAATAATAAATTTGGCTATTTACAATTATGGTATCGGAGGTAATGAGGTCAAAGTGGATGCAAATGAATCCATCGCAGACATCCCTTCGAACAGGACACTATTAGTACAAAAACTAACAGACGAAGCTCCGGTAACACCCGAAGCTGTCTACGGATTGCAAACTGTTGAAGCGGTGTTTGACCACTTTCAACCTACTGTAACCTTTGAACACGAAGACGAGGAAGGCAGCGAAATCAAAGAGAAAA
>JBKEAJ010000050.1:0-5975 GCA_047972135.1 Bacteroidales bacterium
ACTCTTTATATTCTGTTTCAAGAATTTCTGCGAGATTTGGCATTAACTCGGAAGCCAATGTTCTTTCTTCTCTTTCAATTTTTCCGTAAGTTGAAGTGTCCATATCTAAATGCGAGGCTACCTTTCTCAAAGGGAAGCCTAATTCTGTTCTGCGTTGTTTTATGTATTCTCCAAAAGTTGCGACCATATTTTTCGACAAATTATTTAGGACAAAAATCGTCCAAAAATATGTAATATCCTAATTTCGGGCTGTCTTTTTACATTGTGCCCAACGTCTCGGTATGCCTCAACTGGAGTTTTGATTTTCTTAAATTCATAGAGTCTAATGGTTCTTTTCTGAAACGTTTGTTATTTTAACTTCAACAAAGTTTCCGTTTTCAGATATTAGCTCGACTTTGCTTTCTTTCCCTTGAAACTTGCAATGTACATGAATTGGCTCATGCTCCTGCGAGTAGAAAAGTATAATCAATCCCAAAGATTCGTATGGTTTTGGCGTGTTTTTGTCGCAAATAATGTCTTTGTTGTCAGTGCTTTTCTTACTCCTTCCCCGAAAAGAAACGCATAAACTGACTGCGCTCAAACATGCGAGGATTTTCGATATTCGAGTAATTTAACCGTCCTCTAAATGCTTCTATTGTCTCAAAGGACCATTTATCCATAAACTCCTCTAGCCGACTGAGCATTGAGGGTATCACTTCCAAGCCGTCGGTATAAATGACGGAGCAAAGCTGCCCTACTTTAGCGCCTGTAAGTATTGCTTTTATCAGCTCCTCGCCATCGTGGATGCCTGTCGATGCAGCAAAATCCAACTTTGGCACTGCTGCCGAACTGATAGCAATCCATCGTAGAGTTTTGCGTAGCTCTGCTTGGTTGCTGAATACTGTCGATGAGGTAAGTGTTAGATGCTTAAGGTCTATTTCAGGCTCAAAGAATCTGTTGAACATCACTACTCCCTTAGCGCCATTGGCATACAGCTGGTCAGAGAACCTTACAAGATTTGTAAAGTAGTTGCCAATCTTTACGGATATGGGGATGGACACTTCCTTTTTTAATTTTCTGATTATATCCAAATAGCCCTCTTCAATAGTCTCTGAACTGGTACCTTTTGTCGTTGCTACGTTAAAAATATTTATTTCAACTGCATCAGCACCTGCTTCTTCGAACTCTTTTGCCATTTTAGTCCATTCCGACGCATTGACAGCACAAATACTTGCAATTATAGGGAAATCCTTACATTCGGCTTTCGCTTTTTTGAGCATGTCTAAGTGTTTGCCTACGTAGTTATTACGCAGATATTCAGACATATATTCATAAGCCTCAGTGATGTAAGGGTTTTCTCCATCGTGGCGGAGTCCGTGATGTACCTCGTTGACAAGCTGTTCTTCAAACACCGATTTCATTACCACTGCTCCAACACCTGCATATTCTGCCTCCTTTATCTTATCAACCGATGCTGTCTTACCCGAACTCGCCAATACTATGGGGTTCTTGAGTTTTAGTCCTAAATAACTTGTGCTTAAATCTGCCATTGTAATCTATTTTGAGCAAATATAGGTGTTTAATCACTTCGGTGCAAAAGATGATAAAAATTTACTTGTCCAAAAAGCTAGTTACTAGTGGCTAAGAACTAACAACAAAAAATCATTTTGTGCCTAGCGATTTATTTGCAATATTTGTAGGTAATTTTAAAGCACAATAACATGTCATTATTCGTAGCAAGCCACCCACTTATCAAGCATAATGTCGGATTATTAAGGCAAGCCGATATTTCAACTAAAGAATTTAGGCATTTGTCATCAGAGATAGCTTCCTTACTGACGTATGAGGCCCTTGAGGATTTGCCCTTGGAAAAAATCAATATCGACGGTTGGGCAGGGTCTGTGGAGGTAGACCAAATAAAAGGTAAGAAAGTAACAATTGTGCCGATTTTGCGTGCAGGATTAGGCATGATGTCAGGAGTGTTGGATTTAGTGCCTTCGGCAAAGGTGTCGGTGGTGGGTTATTACAGAAACGAGGAAACCTTGCAGCCCGTTGAGTATTATGCAAAACTTGCCAGTGATATGACTAAAAGAGTTGCTCTTATCATTGATCCAATGTTGGCAACGGGGGGGACTCTTGTTGCAACAATAGATACCTTGAAACGTGCTGGATGTGAGAAGATTAAGGGGCTTTTCCTTGTGGCTGCCCCCGAAGGACTGAAAAGGGTAGAGGAGGCTCATCCCGATGTGGAAATATATGTGGCTGCCGTTGACGAAAGGCTGAACGATAAAGGATATATACTTCCCGGACTTGGTGACGCAGGCGATAAAATCTTCGGAACAAAATAAGAGGAGAACAGCATGGTCAGAGAAGTCAGCAACAGAGCCTAATTTAAGTTTTTTGTATCTTGCTCTTTTATTTGCTCCTTGCAGCTATCTGCATCCCACTCCTTAAATTTCTTAAATTCTTTGTTGAAACGTGCTATACCCCAGCCTAATACGGCAGCATCGTCAATAAAACCAAAAATAGGAACCGCATCGAAGACCGCATCTATGGGACTCACAAAGTAGGCAATGCAAAATATCCATATCAGTATTGAAAGTGTTGAGACGCCTCGATATTTACGAGAAAATGACATTTTTATCATTTTGAATATGAGGGCGATAGAGCTTCTCATGCCAGCTGTTATTTTAGTTTTTTCAATGCTTCTTCAATCTCATTTCTCACAGTGCTAGGGGTGCATTTGAAATTATTAAACAAAAAGGTGAAGGTGTATTCTTTTCCCGACTCAGATTTGTAATAGCCACCATAACAGCGTACTCCGCCTAGAGTGCCGCTCTTTGCACTTATGCGACCTTCGGGAGTTTTGGCAAAACCTAATTTTCTGCCGTCAGGTAAGGAGTTTATAAAAGCTGAGCTGTTTACGGAGTTATTGTGCATATATTGTAGTATATTAATAAAAAAATCGGGAGTGATAGCATTAAATCGTGATAAGCCACTGCCGTCTTTCATCGACAGATAGTCGGTGTCAAAACCTTTTTTCTTCCAATATGTCATGATTTGTTCAAGACCCTCTTCCGTGCTGCCTAGCCCTTTCTTTTCGTAGGCTATCTGCTTTATGAGATGCTCAGCTATCAAATTAAAACTCGTGTAGTTTAATTCTTTTATTATCCTTGCAAGATTCTGTGATTCATGCATATACAAGAGCTTATCCATTTTTGCCGGAGTACTTGCGACCTCAGACTTTCCTAAGATATTGATACCCTTTTTTAAAAGATAATATTTAAGCTGTTCTCCAAAAAATATGGGAGGATTGCCGATAGAACCTTTTATACTAAAGTCGTCTTTCCCTTTGGGTATTGTGCCAAATATTTCTCTGTCGCTTGCCAGATATGAACCAAAAATATAAGCATTGTCACTTCTTTCATTGGACGATAAAACATTGTTTTTAATATTACTAATTCCGGGGACTTCCGGGTCGGTTCTTAAAATCTCTGTCTTCTCTCCTGCTGTGCTTGGCGAGCGAAAGTGCACTTCGTAAGTGTTTTCATAAGCCGACAGTGCGTAGCTACCTGCTCCATAGTAGTTTCCTATGTCTTCCCATGTCCATTTCGGAGGGATTGGCATATTGTCATATATAGATACATCCAGAAGTATATCGCCTGCAATCGTCGTAACTCCCATGCGTGCAAGTGCCTGATAAATAGAATCGAAAAGTGTTTCGGGTGCGCAGTCGCTAAATCTTTCGGAACATAGTGTCGGATCGCCACCTCCCTCAATTACCAAATCTCCAACAAGTATTCCAAACTTATTACCCATCTCTCCGTTGATCCCAAATTTTGTCTTGAATGTATAGTTATAGCCCAACATCTCCATTGCCGATGCTGAGGTTATGAGCTTGGTGACAGAGGCAGGAGCCAATGCTAAATTACATTGCCTGTCATAAACTGTTTTCCCCGTTTTTGTCTCTATCACTTTGTATGCCACCAAAGTAGACTTGAAAATCTCGTTGTTATCAATATTTGCAAAAGACTGAGCTCCAAGATTTTTTGCAAAAATAAATAAAACTATGATTATGAGGTGTTTAACCAAGTTGTTATTCATAAGCTAATCCTTTGCTTGTAAATGTAGACAATATTGATTCACGCTTCGTTCAGATAATCAACAAGTTCTTGAAAGTTATTCACATTTCCATTTGCATAGAGTGAAAATATGTACAAATCAACAAACATTCTTAATAAAAAAATGGCAGACTTAAAAGCCTGCCATTCATGGTGTTATCTTTTTTAACCTTAGAACTTTTCAACATGAATTTGTCCTTCCGGATTTTTCCTATTCCATTCTGACAATCCTTTCTTTTCAAGATTTTCTGTTACTGTTGCTATCATTTTTGGATTTCCACATAAGAAAATATGAGTAGTATCAGGGTCAATTTTAGAGCCAGTAAACTTCTCTATATCGCCGTCGGCAATCATATCTTGTATGAATTTGGTCGAGCCGTTCCATTGTGTCTTTTCTTTACCCGGCTCGGTAATTGTCGGGAGATAGAAAAACTTATCAGACAGCGATTGTAATAGTTGCAGCTCTGAGGAATATCCTAAGTCCCAACTGTTGGCGGCTCCATGTATCACCGAAATATTTCCTTTGCGACGAAGAGCATCAGTTCTTAGCATACTTAAATATGGCGCAACTCCAGTACCTGTTGCAATAAGTACGACATTTTTGTCCTCAGGAACTTGATTAAGTGTAAACATCCCCACAAATTTCTGCCCCACAAAAACACGGTCGCCAATCTCTAAGTTGAACAAACGAGGTGTCAATGCTCCAGAATGTACTAGAGTGATATAAAACTCCAAATACTCTTTTGTCTGCGAAGAGGAGGCTATTGAATATGCCCTTTTAATTAACTTGTCTTCGGCATAGGTGTCCATCTCTGGCTGTGCTTCTGCACAACGTCCGCAAGAAGAAGGCAGACCAATAGCTACAAACTGACCCGGAGAAAAATCGGGGAGTTCCCAACCGTCGGGTGCTATCCTAAAAACTTTCATTATTGGCGATACTTGTATCACCTGTGTTACTATTCCATTCAATGTGTCCATATTACTCACGTTTTTGCAAAGGTATAACTTTTATTTGATTATATAAATGCATACACAAAACAAAAAGCAGGAAACCCTAAAGTTACCTGCTTCTAAGCGAGTGCGGATGAAGGGACTCGAACCCCCACGCCTCGCGGCACTAGATCCTAAGTCTAGCGTGTCTACCAATTTCACCACATCCGCAAAATTGCACGCACAAAAGTACTACTTCTTTTTATATCTGCAAACTTCCGTGCGTGCTTTTTATCAATTATCAATATTTAATCCTTGCTTTTGAATGTCAATTCGCCGTCTACTACGTCAATCAATACACTTTTGCAATCGTCTAAATCGCCTTGTAACAGAGATTTCGATAGCTGATTGAGCAGCTTGTTTTGAATAAGTCGCTTAACCGGTCTTGCCCCAAATTGTGGGTCGTAGCCCTTGTCTGCCAACCAGTCTATGGCTGCATCGCTCACTTCGGCTTTTATACCCGCTCCTTCTAATCGCTCGTTGACAATGTTGAACTGCAAGTTTACAATCTCCCGAATGTCGGCTTTACTCAAAGGTGTAAACATTATTATGTCGTCAATACGATTCAAAAACTCCGGACGAACAGTCTTTTTTAGTAACTCAAAAAGCTCATTCTTTGTGTCGTCATAAATCTGCTCCATCCGCTTGTCGTCAGTAGCCCCCGCAAATTTCTCCTGTATCAGCTGCGAACCGATGTTGGAGGTCATTATGATGATGGTGTTCTTGAAGTTTACCTTCCGCCCTTTGTTGTCGGTGAGATGCCCATCGTCTAGCACCTGCAAAAGAACGTTGAACACGTCGGGATGTGCTTTCTCAATCTCGTCGAACAGTACCACAGAGTAGGGCTTGCGCCTTACGGCCTCAGTCAGCTGACCGCCTTCGTCG
>JBKEAJ010000051.1:0-11854 GCA_047972135.1 Bacteroidales bacterium
GAGCGCACAAAATCAACAATGCGCTTGGGCAAGTCTTGATAGCCGAACGGCTCAACAAAAAGCATATAATAGCAGAGACAGGAGCGGGTCAGCATGGAGTTGCTACGGCTACAGCTTGTGCATTGCGCAACATAAAATGCACGGTTTTTATGGGGGCAGTAGATGTTGAGCGTCAGGCAACAAATGTCAAACGGATGAAAATGCTTGGAGCAGAAGTCATTGCAGTGCAAAGTGGCAGCAAAACCCTAAAAGACGCTTGCAACGAGGCAATCAGATATTGGATAAACAATTCTAAAGACACTCATTATGTTATAGGTTCGGTTGTAGGTCCTCATCCCTACCCTGATATGGTGGCAAAATTTCAATCTGTCATCAGCGAAGAAATCCGCAAACAACTAAAAGAGCAGACAGGAAACGAGTTGCCTACTCATGTAGTAGCTTGTCTTGGAGGCGGCAGTAATGCTGCAGGGGCTTTTTATCATTTCATTGACGATGATGGAGTTGAGCTAATCGGAGTTGAAGCAGCAGGGCTTGGGATTGACACCGACAAAACAGCTGCTAGCATTGCTATAGGCTCGGAGGGTGTACTTCACGGCTCATACACATATCTGATGCAAGATACTGACGGACAGATAGTAGAGCCTCATTCTATTTCAGCGGGGCTAGATTATCCGGGAATCGGTCCCATCCATTCTTATCTACACAAAAGTGGACGAGCAAAAATAATCAGTGCCACCGACCAAGAGGCTCTGGATGCAGGTTTTGAGCTTACTCGCATTGAAGGCATCTTGCCCGCATTGGAGTCTGCTCATGCCTTGGCAGCATTATCTCAAATCAAGTTTACACCCTCCAACATCGTAGTGATAAATCTCTCAGGTAGAGGTGATAAAGACTTAGAAACATATCTGCAACATTGGAAGAATAAAGATTAAAACATTTGCTATTCTGAAAGATAAACAGTAAGTTTGTACCACATTGGTACACCGTCGGTATTGAAAAAGTAAAAGATAAGATTATGATAATAATAAGCAGCAGAGAATTTAGGGAAAAGCAGGCTAGTTATTTGGACAGGGTTGACGAAGGCGAGGAAGTACTTGTTCAGCGAGGGAAAAACAAGTCCTACAAAATCAGTGCGGTCAAAAAAGACGACAGTTTGATGACAAAGGAGGAGTTTATTGCGAAGATAGACAGAGCTTTACAGGAAGCTAAAGAAGGGAAAGGCGTAGTGCTAAGAACAGAAAAAG
Source organism: Bacteroidales bacterium (assembly GCA_047972135.1). Classification (GTDB taxonomy): domain Bacteria; phylum Bacteroidota; class Bacteroidia; order Bacteroidales; family Prolixibacteraceae; genus JBKEAJ01. The sequence goes on from JBKEAJ010000051.1 coordinate 1,245, forward strand.
AACTAAAAGACTATTTCAATGAACTCGAACTACGACATAAAAATCCTACCAACAGCTGAAAAGGATTTAATATCCCTTTTTAAAAGCGAACGTAAAGTTTACACCAAAGCACAAAAACTGATAGTCGAACTCAGGACACATCCCTACACGGGGACAGGCAAACCCAAGCCTTTAAAGGGTGGTAGAAAAGGACAGTAGTCGAGACGGATAACACAAAAGCATAGGCTAGTGTACGAGGTACAAGATGAAGTGGTAACAGTGCTAGTACTTTCAGCATATGGGCATTATGATGATAAATAAAATGAACAATACAAAAAAATACATTCAGGCAAGGAAGGATATATTTTCAATATACATATTGCCGGACTTCCCTCAAAGAGGAAATTTAAAAGACACAATCCTGTCGCTACAAGCTGCAGGAGTAGACATGCTGGAGCTTGGCATACCGTTTTCCGACCCTCTCGCCGATGGTCCGACCATCCAAAAATATAGTCAACAGGCACTTGCAAATGGTTTTTCGATTTCACAACTTTTCAAGGACCTTGATGCTATCAAGCAGCATGTCAGAATTCCATTGGTGATAATGGGCTATATAAACTCTGTTCTTGCCTACGGGATGGATAGATTTCTGGAACAATGCAAGAGTGTCTATATAGATTCTGTCATCCTTCCCGATATGACTCCACATATTTACAAAACCCGCTTTATTGACAAGTTTAAGAAAGCCGGAGTATCCCCTGTATTTTTGGTAACACCACAATCCACAGATGAAAAGGTTGAGGAAATAGCAAGTCTATCAGACAGTTTCATTTACGCTGTTTCTGACAATAGTACGACAGGCACTGAATCGGGTAAATTCAATGACGACACTATACAGTACTTCAGACGCTTACGGCATAAAATCAATGACATCCCTATTTTGGCAGGTTTTGGCATTCACAACAAGGCAACATTCAATCAGGTTTGTTCTGAGCTCAACGGCGGTATCATTGGCAGTGCCTTTTTAAAATCACAAGCAGAAGACATTAGTGTAGAGGAATTTACAGCCAGCATAGTAGAAACCCTTCAAGTATATCTAAAAAAATGCCCACCCGACAGTTCGCATCCTGAAGAACCTGCAATAACGAGATATTCTGTTATCTTTGCCAAAGATAAAAAATAGATAATGAAGAAGTTTTTGATAATAGTAGGCATTGTTGTCTTGGCACTTGCTATTGCAGTCTACACACAAGTCCCTAAATTTCGGATTGTTACAGGTTATTCATCCAAATATCTATGTTCATATTATTTCAACAGCAATAGGGATTGGGACGAAATCATCAAGAGTGATTTGAGCTACGGATTTTTCAAGTATGCCTCCTACTCCAAAGATGAAGATAATAAGACGGTTACTGCTAGATTTTTAGGGTTCTTGACTCCTCAGACAGCACAGTGGCGCGAAGGTTTTGGAGCGACCCTACTCTCTCAAGGCAAGATATTACCGACCATGCAGCTCCATCGAAACAAGAGAATACCGACAGCATCTACATGGCCTGTTGACAGAGGCACTCATCCTAAAATCGACTCTCTTTTTGACATGCAGAAACTACGTTCCACACTGAACGACATTTTCGCGGATATTCAGGAAGACGGTCAAGGCACAAGAGCTGTGGTAGTGCTTTACGACACGATATTGGTAGCACAAGGGTACGACACCGCACGAGTTAATAAAGACAGCCGAATGCTAGGCTGGTCTATGTCCAAGAGTATTACCGCCGATTTGTTGGCAATAGCTCAGGAGCAGGGCAAGTTGGATATATCCTCCCCTGCCCCTATATCAGCATGGCAAGAAGACGAGAGAAAAACAATAACTATTGCAGACTTACTACACATGAATAGCGGTTTGGAATGGAACGAAGACTATGGCGCCGTTACTGACGTTACAACAATGCTCTACAATTCTGGAGACATGGCAGCTTTCACTGCTGCAAAACCATTAGAGCATAAGCCCAATAACTTCTGGTATTACAGCAGCGGTACGACCAATATTCTAAGCCACATTCTGAAAGAAAGTTTTGATACACAAGATGAATACAACGACTTTCCATATAAATATCTATTTGACAAGATTTCCACCGACCCAATATTTGAGCAAGACGAGACGGGGACTTACACCGGTTCATCTTATGTGTATGCCACAGCGGTTGACTGGGCAAGGTTTGGACTATTACACTTAAAACGAGGAAAGTGGCAGGGAGGCGAGCAGATAATTCCCGACACATGGTTTGATTATATTACCGAAGCGGCAATAGGCAGCAATGATAAATACGGAGCACAAGTATGGCTCAACAAGGGTAATAAATTTCCCGACCTCCCAAAAGACATGCATTCTTTCGATGGACATCACGGTCAAATAGTTATGGTGATCCCATCAGAAAACATGGTGATTGTACGCTTAGGACTTAACGAATCCCCCAAATTTGATTACAATAAGTTTGGCAAAGCGATATTAGACTGTAAAAGATGATGTCGAGGTGAATTGTTAATTACAAACGTCATTGCGAGGAGCTGACGACGAAGCAATCTCTCCCGACAAGGAATGACCAGATTGCCACGCTACGCTCGCAATGACAACAGGACTAGAGTATATCTACCCACACAAAACAACATAGAACCAAAAAAGAATTATCTTTGTAGAAAATAAAAAGTTATGATGACTGTACTTTTTGCATCTATCATTATCGTTGCCTTTGCCTTTGTGGGCTTGGGTATTACTATGATATTAAAGAAAGGCGGGAAGTTTCCGAGCGGACACGTCCACGACAATGAATATCTGAGAAATAACGGCATTGTGTGCATCAAAACGTGGGACAAGGAGCAACAAGCACCACAGCTTAATTGCGGTCTGTCTGACGACAAAGAAGTATCGCCCGAGTGTGTGGGTTGCGAGTTTATGAAATAAGCTATTTATCTCTTAGAGAGCCGTAGGGATGAAATTGTTCAACAGTTTCTTTGAGATATTTTCTATCTAGGTGTGTGTATATTTCGGTTGTTAGGATTGACGAATGTCCAAGCATTTCCTGTACTACACGCAAGTCTGCCCCTCCCTCCACGAGATGCGTAGCAAAAGAATGACGGAAAGTGTGTGGACTTACATTCTTATGTATTCCTGCCATTGCTGCGGCTTCTTTCACGATATTGAAAATCATAACACGCGTCAGACCTCGCCCTCTACGATTTAAGAACAATATATCGGTAGGTTCTTTAGCTGAATTTAGCACATTCAAGCGATACTCCTCTTCATATCGTCCGACCGACTCAACAGCTCGCTTACCAATGGGTACAAATCTCTGCTTGTCGCCTTTGCCGACGACCCTTACAAATCCCTCATCAAAAAAGCAGTCGTTCAGAGTCAGACTTGTCAATTCAGAGACACGCAGACCACAGCTGTACAAGACCTCTATTATCGCCTTGTTCCTTATTCCCTCATTAATTGAGTAGTTTACATTTGCAACAATCTTTTCTATCTCCTGAATATTTAAAGTATCAGGCAGATACCTATTCTGCTTAGGCGAGCGCAACAAAGCACTTGCATCCTCACCCGTAACACCTTCTCTGTGCAAGTAGCCATAAAAAGATTTCAATCCTGAGATTATCCGCGCTCGCGATGCCAATGCAAAGTCCTCATCACCGAGAGTGTCAAGAAAGGACTTCATAATATCAATAGAAGTATTCTGCATCTGCACTTCAGGATAAACAGCCACAACAAACTCTGAGAACATATCAATATCACGCAGATACGCCTCTATTGTATTTGCTGAGAAGACTCTTTCCAGAGTCAGATATATTTTATAGTCGTCCCGAAGTATGTCGAAATTGTTATTCACAAAGCAAATATATCGAAAATAATGAGGTGGATACCATTTTCCAAAAGTGGAGCTGGCGGGAGTCGAACCCGCGTCCAAACAAGGAAGCCATATGCTTTCTACACGCTTAGCTCTATTTAAGTTTTCGAGTATCTGCCGGCTTAGAGCCACCAACATTCAACCTTAGTCTCTAAATTTCGACCTACAACCGAGACTTTCGCGGGTCTATCCTCTAATTTCTGCGCTTCTGAGTCCGACCGGAAAGAAGAATGTCCATCGGAGAAACGTCTCGTCTCAGCACCTAGTGCCAAGATAAAGCCTTAATCTACTGTGATTCGATTAGGCAGCAAGAGCATAATTGTCATTGCCAGTTAAAAAAGTTCGACCGTTCAGTTTCACGAGCCTACGAACAACGCTCGACGTGCTTACATACCACCTCATCTTGCTGTCAAAACCAGTCAGCCCCGTGGCATTTCAGAGTACAAAGATACAACAGTCACGCCAATACAACAAATCGGACAAAAAGGCACAAAAAAAGAGACCCACATTGTTTGCAAGTCTCTTTTTCTGAATTTTGTCGGGGTACTAGGATTCGAACCTAGGACCCCCTGCTCCCAAAGCAGGTGCGCTAACCGGACTGCGCTACACCCCGATGAATTATTAATTCGGATGCAAAATTACTGTATTCGGCATTAAGTACCAAATATATTTGAGCATTTTATTTATCTCTGAGCTTCCTCTTTACACCAACTACCTTATTAACAAGACAATCAGAAGCCCGATAAAGCTTTTTTCGCCATTTGGAGAGCCTTCCCATTTGGAAACTCCTTTATATACTTCTCGTAAGCTTGTTTGGTATTGTCATTTTTAGCATTCTGCCAGCTGATAACGTCTATTGCTTCCTTCGCTTTTGTAAGGTATTCACCCTCAGGAAATCTTGTTACATACTGTTTCAATTCCGCCACATCAAAGTCTCTGGTGGCTGTATCATAAGCCTTTATATAAAATTGCCTGTCATAAATTTCGTTGATTTTATCGGAATATTTGCTATCGACAAATGTCTCGATAAAAGCCTCGCAAGCGTACACACTACTATTTTTCTTTACAAAACGATAACTTTTAGCCTCTCCCATCGAACTAAATTCCTGAGCGAGTGTCTTTCCGTCTTGAGCATAAACCACAAAGGGCATAACAAGCATTGCCAAAAGCATGTATGCTACTCCCTTACCGATTGTTTTTATCCTATTGTTCATTTGCATATATTTTAGGTAACAGCCAGGCAAGCACAGGGCATTCCCAGTCTTTACATTTTCAATTAAATAAAGAGCTAATGTAGTAAATATTCTGCGGATATCCATCGTTGTCGGTATAAAAATGGTGCTCCTCCTCAGATCATTATGGACTAGGAGCAAGCACCAAGCAATTTAAACTAACCGAATATTTTATTTACTAGTAGTTTGAGGCACTGCCCATGTTCCTGCCCAAGATGGCAAGTCAACTCCGTTTCCTGCACCATTAGCATCTACACTTTCTGTAACAGAAATATTTCCTTTAGCTTTAGCAACTGTCGCATCAACAAATCTCACATTTGTAAACTTGACATCGCCTGCACTTATTCTAGCTTCCACATCGGTATCAGTATCATCATAAAACAAGTAAGCACCTTTGCCAGCAGTCGCTCCACCAATAACAAGGTTGTCGATAGACTGTTTTCCTGCACCCTCTTTAAGGTAATATGGCTTTTCCTTACTGCCAATAAGTGTAATATTTTTAAGTGTTGCATTTGTCATTGGCACTGCTGAAGCACCGTTGTCGCCGTTGTTTGAAGCCTCTATCGAAGACTTCAATGCATTTTGCACATACCAATAAGAGCCTGTACCACTAAAGCCGTCGGCAAAATCAATCCCGTCGTCTTCGCTATCAATAGATACCAAATATTTAGGATTTACTGTCCCTCCAAAAAATTCCAGTCCATCGTCGCCACCTTTGTACGAAGAAACATACTCAACCGTTGTTCCGCTACCTACGCCAAAGAAAGACACTCCATTAAACTCCTTAGTATCAGAGTATTTATAACCTGTATATTCAACTCTAAGGTATTTTATTGTCCCTGAATTATCAGCTGAATTGCTACCTCCATAGCTCAAACCTGCAACTTCTGATATCGACGAACCGCCTTCTGCCCCTGCTTTGTTTTGAGGAGCATCACCACAAATTACCAGACCTCCCCACGACGAAGCCGTTTTTGTTTCACTTGTCATCACCACAGGACTATCTGCCGTTCCGTTCACAATGATTTTTGCTCCTTTTTCGATAGCAATATATCGAACATTTGGGTTTTCGCTGCTCACTGCAGTTGCAACGATTGTAGCTCCCGCACCAATAGTCAAAGTAGAACCTGCAGGAATAACCAAAGCCCCATCTAGGTTATACGTACTACCGGCAGGAATAGTTACACTAGTACCTGAATTGTTGTCGTCATCACTATCCGAACAACTTGCTAAGGCTCCCACAAATAAGAGCATTGAAAGAAAAAATAAATTTTTCATTTTGAATAAATAAATTAGTGTGTTGATTAAAATTTATAACTTAATTTAATTTGAAAATCGATACCTCTTTTATACGCTAAAACAGTATAGTCTGTGTCGGCATTACTTTGATACCTTTCTATTGAGGCATCAGTTAGATTTTTGGCAGACAAAGAAACTCCTAGCTTATTAAACTCTGACTTCAGCACAAAATCAAGAGTTCCAAATGCCTTATCGTACTGATTGCCAATCGCTCCGGCATATCCCAACAGAAATAATCTATCCGACACATATCCGTAGACCAAGGACGCATTGATATTATTTTTGCCCTCGTTCCACAGCTTTCGGTATCCCAACGAGGCATTAAACACCAAGGGTGCAGCACCCTGCAACTCATCTTTGACCTCATTGAAAGACGACAAGTACTTACTATCACTATCCTCTGCCACTTTGGCATTATCAAGCTCCTGTTCAGTAATCATATAGGTGATATTAGCACCTGCATATATTTTCTGCTGATGGTCATTCCACGCAAGCACATCTTTTTTCACCTCAGCCTCCACCCCTGCAACATAGGCGTAATCACCCGTATTGGCATAAGTAAAGTCATTGGATGCCGATGCCATTACAAACTGATTGATAGGGTCTTGTATGTATTTGCCAAACACACCCACAGAGATAAGCTCTCCATTCTTAGGGAACATTTCCCATTTCAAGTCTACATTATAGTTTGTCGACGGATACAAATAAGGATTACCCACCGACGACACTGTTATACCTTCAAATTGAAAAGGAGCGGTCTCTTTAAATTGAGGAAGCGTGTAAGTTTGCGACACTGCAAAACGCAGATTTTGATTATCTCGCAACTTATATCTCAATGCCAAACTCGGCAGCAAGGGGTTCTTCACAAAGTCCTCGTTCCCTGTTGCAATAGTAGTTTCATAATCAACGTTTTGCTGTATAGCCTCGAACCTTAGTCCTATTGTTGCCAACAATCTGTCAGTAATATCATATTCAAAATTGGCAATAGCCGCATGTATCGCCAATTCCCCACTATACGCGACCGGGCGGTTTAGCTGACCATAGAATGTATACAAATCGAAAGCTCCATTCTGATAATTTGTATTATTGAAGAAAGCATCAACATCCCAAATATCAATACTTGTCGAAGCACTATTATTCACATCATGATTATACTGATACGACTCAAAATCACGATTTTTAATTCTTCCAGAATAGCCAAGCGTTACTTTCCCTCTGTAACTTTTATCTTCTACCACGCTCTGTCCGAACGACTTAGACAAAGAGACGTTTGCTGCCAACTCATTTTCTTTCAGTTCATGCCAATATCTGTTGTTGTCCGACCTATCATTGACGGACAGGTAATAGTTATTGGTATTATCGTTGCGTATAAAAGTGTTGGTTCTTCTATCGGGGTCGATGTTCAGAATATTGTTGTATGCCAATCCCCAGTCGAGTTCCAAGTCATCACGCAAAGTATGATTTCCGAGAAGTTGATTTACGAATATTGTATTCTGATTAAACTCTCCACGTCGCAGTAGGGCTGTTTCATTGTCAGACACCACGTCTATCACAAAGCCTTGCAGATTGTCGAGAGTCTGTACACCTGTGTTCAATGCCATAGAATTAAGGCTAAGCGACATTTTATCTGTAGAATAATTCAAATTTAGCATGCCCGTGAGTTGTGATTTATAGCTATAAATTTCACCCCCTAGGTCTTGCCTCATAAAGCCAGAGCCATTAACAGTCCGTTCAATTTTTTCACTATAATTATAGTCGTTATCAAAAGACAATGAAGCGATTACTCCAAGCGTTCGATTTTTACTAAGTTCAAACGCATAACCGCCGATAAGACCGAAAGTCATTTCAGGCAACTTGGAATTATCCTGCAAATCCCAGCTAGCACCAAAAGCATCATAGTTAGAAGGGATATTACTGCCTGACGGGACATCATAACTCTGTATTCCCATAAAGTTTGTCCCATCCATCAAATAGAAATTGTTGGCATCGAACATATTGCTATTGTAGCCGCCGCCAAGCTCCACTTGCAGATACTTCCTCGTAGTATTTTTCTTGGATAAAAGATTGATATTAGCACCTCCCACATCACCATAAAGGCGTGATGTAAAGACTTTCTCCACTCCTATTTGGTCTATCAGGTCTGTTGACAGCACCGACAAGTCTATGTTCTTATATTCAGCTTGATTACTTGGGAGAGGCAAACCGTTGAGGGTAGTAGTATTGTATCTGTCGCCAAGCCCTCTTACATTCAGAGTAGCAGAGCCCTCTTGTTTTGTTATTCCTGTCATTTTTGCAACACCTGCCGCCACATCCGCCACTCCTTTCTTGGAAAGCTCGGCAGCTCCCATCGCTTCAATCGCCACAGAAGCCTCTTTTTGCTCCAAGAGCGTTGCATTTTCAGTATTTCTACGGCGTGTAGCAGTAACAACAACATTTTCCAGAAGATTATCTCCGGACGACATCACCACATCAATATCTACCTGAGCATCTGTATATGGCAGTTTCTTTGCCACCTCATCGTAGCCTAAATATCTGAATATTATTGCTGTATCGCCTTCTTGCAAGGGGATTGAGTATTTTCCGTCCATGTCGGTGATTGCTCCTCTTGCAGTCCCTGCTATAATAATATTTGCAAATGGGAGAGGAACTTGCTCATTGTCAAGCATTTCATACACCGTCCCCGACACTACACCTTGGGCATAAGAACCCAAGCCTACCAGCGACAAGACCAGTAGAATAAGTATTTTTTTCATTCTTATGAGCCTAGATTAACTAGAGAATAAGCACTCCATCTTATTTATTCTCTGCTAATTGTGAGTTCTCCTTAGTCAGGATTATTTTGATACACTCCCCGTCTTTGCATTTTTTCAATTTTGTTTCCACCACCTCGTAGCCTGCATGGCTGAAACGCACATCACTCTTTGCGATGCTTTCCTTGCTTATCGAGAAATTACCCTCAGCATCTGTAAATGTGGCATCTGCTGTTCCTGTACAAAGAACCGATGCCAATGCTATTGGCTGCTCCTCGCCATTCACTAGCTCCACAACTTTGCCGGTAAGTTGATTTTTCTCGTTGCTTTTTCCGAATGTTACACTTGAAACTAATAATAAAAGTACTACGGTTAGAATTTGCTTTTTCATTGCTTTGTATTTTGTTTTTAATTCTGTCTTCATCTTATTTACGATGCAAATATCCGATGCAGATATTACAAAGCGATTACAAAGCTATTTCATTTTTGTTACAATTGCAGTTCTCTACCAACTCAAACAAGAAACATCCCCAGCAAAATCAGAAATAAAAATACAGTTGCCCGACACGGCAGGAGTACTCAATATTGGCACACCGAAACTGAACTTTTGCAGCAATTTGCCACTATCGGCATCTAGTATCCACAGATTTCCGTCCATTGCACCTACAATCAGCTTATCGCCCAAGAGCAGAGGCGAAGTCTCAACTGTCCGCTGCCTATCGGAAGTATAGGGGGGAGTATGGAACAAGGCAGGATCGGTTTTGAAGTTCCATATACCTTTACCGGTATTCTTATCCAAAGCCGCAATACCCTTGTCCGTGCTTCCTACAAACACTATATTATCGTTTATTACAGGGACAGAATTGCCGGTATGGCTCATGCCTGTAACAAAGCCCTCGGTGGTCTTTCCTGTCTTAGGGTCTAATTTATATAATTTTTCATTTTGAGTAAGCCATAGCGTATTGTCCACAAAGCTAAGAGTGGCATCACGAAAGCGGATACCGTCGTCATCACGTTTCCACAGCATCTCCCCCGTAGCTGCATCATGTCCATACAATGCTCGCCAATGTGCAGATGCCACCAACACACCGTCGGCAAGTGTCAATGTCGGCACTGTTCCCTCTCCGCCATTCCACGCCTTGTTGCGCCACAGTTCATTTCCTGTCTTGGCATCAATAGCACAAAGCGTATTTCCAAAGCCTGCAAACAGCGTTTTACCATCGCTCACCATACCCGACACATATCCGGGCAAACGATTATACTCTAAATCTTTCTTCCATACCAACTCGCCGCTGTTGGGATTAAGTGCATACACAAAGCCCTGCATATCAGTTGCAATGACAAGCCCCTGCGCAATAACAATCGTATTCTTTACCGAATTAAGAGTTTTATACTGCCATAGCTTCTTTCCCGTCTTCGCCTCTAGAGCCACGACAAAACAGTCC
>JBKEAJ010000052.1:0-44281 GCA_047972135.1 Bacteroidales bacterium
GCATCACGAGGGCTTGATAAAGCTTTGATGTCGACTCTTGTGTCGGGCGATTACATCAAAAAAGGTGAGGCCGTCTTGATAACAGGAGCTACTGGATGTGGTAAAAGCTTTATTGCATCTGCCTTGGGACACCATGCTTGTACGCAAGGGTATAAAGTGATGTATTTTAATGTCCAAAAGCTGATGCAGCGGTGTAAAATGGCTCGCTTGGAAGGTACAATACATGTATTGATGCAGAAAATAGCAAAGACCGATTTGCTGATTCTTGACGACTTTGGACTGACTCATCTCGAAAAACAACATCAGATGGATTTGATGGAAATCATCGAAGACAGACACGCAAGGTCTGCAAGCCTTGTCGTGAGTCAACTGCCTGTGTCAAAATGGTTTGACATAATAGAAGAAGCTACAATCGCAGATGCTATTTTGGACAGATTAGTGCATACTTCATATAGGGTGGAATTGAAAGGTGAGAGTCTGAGAAGAAAAGTGTAATTTTGTCACACATAAGGCTGAAATGAGCTAAAATCAGGGTGGGTCAGTATCACCGGAATATCTACCAAATAAAGAAACTCGCAAAACATAGATTGATAAACAGAGTAAAAAACTCATGGATGACCAAGTGGAGTGTATGCCATATAGCAATAAAAAAAGGAAAATGTCGTGTACCCAGTATACCCTAGCTTATAGGCTTATTGCAAGAAAAGTTGTAAATCAGTAGCCTATAGTCTCAAACAATCCCTCAGCTCTTTTTTCAATACTATATTTTGTAAGTATCCTATTTCTAGCTTTTCTCTCTAATTCTTTTTTGTTTTCGACAGCTAAAGCCTTATCAATTAGAGGTTCTAACATGCCTATATCTTTTTTCTTAAGAATAAAGCCTGTATCTCCGATAATATCAGGAATAACATTAACTGATGAACCGATAGGTATACAGCCACACAGCATAGCCTCACACAGAGACAAGCCGAAGCCTTCAAACATGGATAATTGCAAATAATACTGAGCCTTTCTGTACTCCTCTCTTAGATCTTCTGGTGATAACCTCCCCAATAAATGTACATTATCGGGTATATTATCCACTTCTGTAATTTTGTCTAAACCTGCAATGTAGAAATTACAAGAGGGGTATAATTTAGCAAGTTTTAGAATAAGATCTCCTCCTTTTCGCATAAACTGCCCACGTACTAATACTGTAATGAAGCTACCTGGCTCTTTTGTATCATCAGGCGAAAAATCCCAAAAATCGGTTACCAAACCATTACTAACAACTTTGGTTGCTGTTTTTATCTTGGGGAAATGAAAGTTTATTCCTTGTTCTATATATTCAGAATCATAATCATTTTTTATGTATAACAAGGACTGACTAACAGGAAGAAGAACCTTTGCAAACCGATAGGACAACTTACAAGCGGTTTTAAGTAGCGGTTTTCTCAAACTCCCATAACCAATATGCGGCATCAATGCGCAATCTGTTCCATGTAGAATAATCAGAACAGGAACATTAAATATCTTTCCAAGTATAGATGGAACTAATGACCAATATCCTCCAAACTCCACAACTATACTTTTTACCGAAAAAATATACCTTAATACAGCAAAAAATTGGAGCAAGATGTAAATGGGAGTAAGATATTTGTTCTTCCAATTGTATTCGTTGATTACAAGCTTATATTTCTTTGAAAGAATATTGATATCTCCTTTTATGAAAGTAGCTCGGAACGGGATAACCAGTAATATCTTATCTTTTGCCATATATGTAATCATTAAGCAGATAAATATCCCACAAACATACTGATACTAGTTTTACTCCTACTTATCATCATATTCATTCCAATAAAACATTGCTCCGTCCTCATCAACAGTTTTGTAATAATCTAAAAGTCTAACAAATAAATCATCGCCAACGCCATGTGCTGTAAGCGACAGAAGTGTATCTAAATAATGTTCGATTTCTGTTGCGTCTTTGCTTTTACTCGTAATTAGTACATTAACCTCAGCCCCCAAAGTAGGTAAACATTGTGCCAATGATTGGTTGAAAGAGTCTATGATCCGCTTGAGGTCGTTAACTAATTGTTTATTCACTTTGAGTTGCAGTCTTTTAAAAATTATTGAGCTATAATAAGTACTCGTTTAATCCATCTTTCTATAGTAGTATGGCGTTAATAAGTACTACTAGATTTGTTGATCTGGACTAGTTATATTGCTTTTTCACGCAGATAGAAGATTTTTCTATACCGCTTGTAGACTCCAAGTTTTTTCATTATTCTAATTGTAATAAACCGTGCCTTTCTTATATTAAGCCGTATATATGCAATAACAAAGTCAAAACTTGATGTTTTTTGATCTTTAATCATTCTAATCCGCTCATCAAGTACTGTCAATCGACTGTTTGCAGACAAACCATTTGTATCATAATAAACAAAAGGCTTATTAACATAGCTAACTAGCTCATCCTCAGTCTTTCTAATAAGAAATCTTAGCATCCATTCATGATCAGATATAATCTTATAGCTTATTGAATAATTGCCATACTTAGTAAAAACGTCTGCTCTATGAAAGATTGCTTGGTGACAAATCGTTGTTGCCTTTCTATAAAATGACGATAGTGTACCTACCTCCATATAGTTGTAAGAACATTTATCCTTACTCATTACCCCTCCAATCAATAGAAGAGGATTCTCATTCAGCATAATCTCTGAAGCCTCAGAAAGTACCATTTCATTACAAAAAGTGTCTGCAGAGTTTAGAAAGTGTATGTATTCTCCTGTTGCTATTTCAATGCCCTTATTCATTGCATCATAAATCCCCTTATCTAACTCACTCACCCAATAAGTAATTCGGTCTTGGTATCTCTGTATTATGTCCACCGTACCATCCGTACTGCCTCCGTCAATAATTATATACTCAATGTTTGAATAAGTCTGTACCAATACACTTTCTATCGTTGCTTCAATATCATAAAGTGTATTTAAGCAAACTGTAATAACTGATATTTTAGGAATATGAGATTCCATAGCCTCTATTTTCAAGGGTTCTTCCTCCAATGCCACTTACTTGTACAAGATAGCATGTAACTTACTAAATCGATCTTCCCATGTATGATCTGCTATTGCTCTTTTGTATGCCAATTCTTTCATATCACCAATATCTTTGCAATTCTTTAAGTAATATCTGCATTTATCTATTAGCTCCTCCTCCGTATCATACAGGAGTATCTCTTTACCGTCTTCGAAATAAGACTCTATTTCTCTTGACCTCCTTGTAATTTGGAGCCCTCCACACATTGGCACTTCAAATACCCTCAGGTGGACTTTGGGTATAGGTTTACTTAATAAGTAGGTATCCCACAAATCTATAACATTTAGTGTTATAAAAAAATTAGAGTACAGTTTAACCATACTGTCAAAGGTGACTCTTGCATTTATACTCAGGTATTCATTCTCGTGTAATGACAAGTTACCCTTATTGTGCAAGCTCTTCAGAAATTTACTTTTAACACATTTACGCCCAATTGGAAACTTCATTAAATTATTTAGCTGACACACTTGGTGCAAATAATTTTTTACAAGCATTTTAGAAGTTCTCCCTTCTTTTTTATTGATATCTTGTGTAGTATAAACCTCTGTATAAATTTTATTACTTGCTACTTTATTTAATATATTAGAACGATTACCATATATGGATCCTATAAATCCAACTGTTCTTTCTTTGCTTATTTGCCCCCACATGGGATTATATACGTGAGGATTAGCAGCATAAGGAATAAAAACTGTCTTAGCGCCCCATCTTTTGAATAAATATTCCGTTTCCATAGATGTTAACCACACGATGTCATAATATTTGGCTGTCTTTCTATGAACAAAAGGGATAGATAGATTATCGTAACAAATCAATACTGATGGCAAACCTATCTTCCTAATTTCTTTTAATGTACTTACTGAAATCTCTCCATCGTACGAGGCTGTCATAAATATAGAGTACTTCTCCCTTTTATTCTTAACGAGATTTACAAGTTCTTCTTCAAAATTATCTCCATAGACACTCGGTGTGAATAGCTCAAAACTTATATCTAAATGTTGTAACTCTTCAATGAAATGATAATATTGCCACTCGCCCTCTTTATTAGTGGAAGTAAAAAAGAAAAGAATTTTTTTATTGATGAAGTTTTTCATGGCTATTCCATCCAAGTTGATTTTAATTTTTGTACCAACACCTAGGTAATACAAGGCTACTTTTAGAGGAGTTATTACGATCTAAATTGTGAGGAAATTTTCTTTCATATGTTTTAGTCTTAACTCTATCTTTCCTTATAAAAGTAAATTCTGTTGATTGTGGAATATCTATATCTCCTACAGTTTCTACCCCACAATAATTATTTGGATGATTATGTACACAAATGTGTGTGTGCAATATCTTTTCAAATGTCATCTTTGCCAAGCTAAAGAACCGTTTATTCCAAAAGTTTCCCAAATGGTGAAACTCTATAACCATTATCCTAAATCTTTTTATTAAATCATCAGACATACTTATAATCGAATAATACTCACTACCTTCAATATCCATTTGAAGCATTAATTCTGAGTTTTTAGATAAACCGCTAGAAGAAACCCAATAATCCATTGTCATAAAATCTGTGTTATTTATGCAACTAATATATTTCCTTTCAAAGCT
Source organism: Bacteroidales bacterium (assembly GCA_047972135.1). Lineage (GTDB taxonomy): Bacteria > Bacteroidota > Bacteroidia > Bacteroidales > Prolixibacteraceae > JBKEAJ01. The sequence continues at coordinate 4,675 of JBKEAJ010000052.1, forward strand.
ATATTGCTCCTCTGGAATATCTAACTTTGGTTTACCTACAGATTTATCAGCCATGAATACTTTCATCCCTCTATTAAAGCAATCTAGTTCAAATTTACTTTTATTGTCAACTCCTGGAGAAAAACAGGCATCAATTCCCTCTAAATCATTAGGAACAAGATACCCTCCATCTCCTTCAAACCCGAGCCTAATTAAATCATATTCAGTTCTGTAAGGATATAAACTCTCAATTAGTGCCTTAACTTCTTTTTTTGAGTCGCTTGACTCACATCTATACCAAGTCTCAAAAATTGTTTCCTTATATTATTTCTCATTATTTTGTATGTTTGGCTAATCTAAATATTTTCTTTTTTATTATTTGATACCAGATATATTACACAATAAAATACCAACAAAGCCTCTCTATATTTTATCCTTTTTAACCATAATACTCTCTCATGTTCGCTGAATTGTAAATAACCGACTTAACTTTCACTTAACTTGAGAATGTTGAATGATTCTAAACTACCAAAAACAGCAAAAAACAGCAAGGATATACAAGTTGCCATTATAACACCACCACTACCATAACACTTTGCTAAATATATTGACAGTGGAATATTAATTACCATACCCAAAACTGAAGTATATATTTGTAACTTCGTCCGACCTAGTCCATTTAGTAGTGATGCAAAAATACTATTCCATGTGAATATAATGGTGTATAGAGCCATACCTATAAGTAGAATAGACGAAAAGTTCATATCAGACCCAATCCAAATCTTTATAACTGATTTTGCTGTAAACAAAAATATTATAACTATGATGCAAATAATACCAAACCCTCTTACTTGGTTACTTATTATTCTACTTATCCACTTATAGTCCTTGTTTACCTTAGCTTCAGTAAACGCGGACCAAAATGGAGTCAGTATGATACCCACCAACATTGTAATAACACTAAAGTACCTAAATACTATATTATATGGGGTAACCTCTTCAGGAGACAATGTATGAGAAATAATTAATGCATCAGTCTGAAAAATAATCAAGGCTGCAACCTGTATAATAAAAAAGCGACTCCCAAGAGAAAATATTTCTTTTACTTTTTTTGAATCATAAAATTTAAATGATGGACTAACATGCTTGTAGTCTCTATTAAAAAGATAAAGGCTAGCAATTATGGATATCATTGCAGGAATTAGGGTATACACCAAGCCAACTAATACAAGATTCCCAGTCAGTAAATCCTTAAAAAAAACAAATATTATCAACACGAAGGTGTTGGAAAGTGCCATTATTATTGCAGATAAGTTAGGTTTGTGGTCTGCTGTCAATATCGTACCAATTAGTTTCAAACTAAATTGTACAGCAGTTATTGCGAACGTAACCCCGACTAATGAACTTATCTCATTTGTAAGGCTGATATCTACATTAAAAACTTTTGCCCAATTAATAAAATACCATGGAATAACAAATAAAGTAATTAATACTACAGAACCAATTCCCATTATAATATAAGCAGTGCTTACATATTCTTTTGCTCTCCTTATATCTTTAAGAGCAACAGCTTCAGAGAACTTATTCCTCAAGCCATTACCTACACCTATATCAAAGATTTGAATCCATGATAGAACATTAAAAATAGTAATCCAAATACCATATTTATAGTCTCCTAATATACAAAGAGCAATTGGAATGAGAATCATACTTATTATAACTCCATATCCACGGACTAACAATAAGGCGAATATACTCTTCTTTGCCTTCAATGTACGTTCATTCCCTTTATTAAAAAACCGTGAAATAAATTCCTTCAACATTTTTATCTGTATCCACATTTTTTTTTAACGAGTTTCAGCGCTGCTTCCATAGCTTTATCCATATTGTAATACTCCCATTCTGCAAATCTACCAAGCAGATATATATTACTCTGTTCAAGAATATTTTTTAGTGCATTTATATTATTACGAGTATTAAAATCTTGTATAACATATGAGTTTGGTTCTCTATTAAAAGATAAGGGTTTTACCTCCCATGGTAATTTAGAAATTTCTTCCAACATATAGTCTTCACTATATTCTCCTGAAAATTCCACAGTACATGTTGTACCAGACCTATTGCCATTATTCTCAGAACTAAAATTTCCTGTAAAAATTATTCTGTGAGCAGCTATATTTGAACTTGGCAAATATAACCAAGATAAATCATTCTTTTTTACTTCGCACAACACATTGCAAGTTGCATTCGATCTTAATGATTTTATTTTAGCATCCAAATTAGAATCTAAATGTATATTTTGTAATATGTTGCTTAATTCTCTCACATCTCCAGTATAAACAACAGTATCATATTCTGTACCTTCTATCAACAATCTGGAATTAGGTAATCTAACAATAGAACTTATTTTAGAATTAAGCTTTATATCTAGTCCTGAAGAAAGTTGATTAACAATAAATTGAGAGCCGCCCTTTTGAGGATAATAGAAACTACTATGTACCATATTTTTCTCGTCCTTCCTAAATATATTAGAGACAATGGTCTCTAAAAAGTTAGGCATTGGGAGCTTCCCGTCTAGCCATGGTAATGGTATAGATGCCAAATCTACATTCCATATTTTCTCATTATAAGGTTTGAAATAGTATTCGTATAAAGTTGTACCAAAATTGTATCTCAAGAAATCACCAAAATTATCTAATCTTTTAACATCTATATCTTTTCCTGATAACTCAAGAAAATCTTTTATTATTTTGGAAGTCAAATTAGGCTCAAGCAAATAAAGACTATTTTCGATTGGATAACCAACCTCTATATTATTATCTATAAGTACCTTTGCATTTCTATCAGTACTAATAAAATCTTCTTTTTTAAATTTACTCCAAAACCAGTGTTCTATAACTTTGTTTTTAGTATTAAACACATGTCCTCCAACTCTATGAAAAAGAACTCCATCTACAATGTCGCATTTTACAAGCCCGCCAACATTTTCTGAACTTTCAAAAATGGACACATCATAACCTTTATCTTTCATAAAAGAAGATACTGACAATCCGGATATTCCTGCGCCTATTACTGCTACTTTATTTGTCACTATTAAACAATTCAAATAGTTTACTACAATACATTTTATCCCAGCTCATTCCTGAAACAGCTCGCTTTGCATTAAAGATAATGTCATTTCTAAACAAAGGATCAATAACTAATTTCTCAACAGATTTTGCTATCTCTGAAGATTTTTTTGGATCTCTTATTAAAGCGGTTTTCTCATTTTCCAGTAATTCTATGGCTCCAACACTATTAGAAACGATAACCGGCAAGGAGTTAGCCATAGCCTCGAATACTGCAAGCCCCCAACTCTGATCAATATTTACAAACAAAAAAATATCAGATTCAGAAAATAGGTCTTTCATTTGCTTTTCATCTATATTACCTAGTATGTTTACATTTGATTCTAGTTTATTGTATCTAATAAGTTCCCTAATTTTATGTCCATATTCAGGACAAAACTCTGTTGACCCTACAATATTGAGCTCTACATTATAATTTTGCTCTTTTAGTATCCTTACAACATCAATCAATGTTTCATAATTCCTGTATGGAAGTAGCACTCCAATAGATAAAAGCTTTACACAACTTACACTTATATCTTTCCTCAATAAATCTAAGTTTATTAAATTCTTATCTACTCCACAATAAAGTAGTATGGCATCTATATACATCTTATCCTTAACTAACTTCTTGTTTTTTGTGACATTAACAGTTATATTATTAACCTTTTTTGCAGCATATCTAACAAGAGCTCGATAATAAATGTATTTCTTTCTTTTCTTTGCCCCTTTATTATTCCCAGCTCTAAAGCACCAAGGCAAATCATTAATCTGCCAATATATCTTTGCTCTTATTCCTAATAACTTAGAGAATATAATTGCATAATGAAAACCATTGTCATGAATATTAACAATTTCAGCTTTATCTTTCTTTACGAAACTAGCAATTGCAAAATGAGTCCTAATGTTTCCAAATACTCCCCCTTTTTTTTCTACTACTCTTATTCTATTATCGTAAACTTTAAACTCTTCATAGCTCTTACTTGGGATATATGACATCGTAAGAATTTCGAAATCTACTCCTTGTTTTTCAGTATATTGACATAGTCGCAGTAACTGTTTATGAGTACCTCCTCTCACTGATAAGTCTCTTGTTATGTATATAATTTTCATATCTTATATAATGTTTTATTCTTTATCTGTTGGTGTATGTCACAATTATATTAAATGTGCAAGTTAGGTTGTCAATACTCATTTAATCTTATTTAGTTCAACTCTAAACCTAACACCTCCACTATCCTCCCACATGCTTTCCCATCACCATAGGGATTATTTGCTTTCGACATCTTAGTATACTTTTCTTTATCAGTCAATAGTGCCGACACTTCATTAATTATCTTATCCTTGTCTGTACCTACTAGCCTGACTGTTCCTGATTTCACTGCTTCCGGACGTTCAGTAGTATCACGCATAACTAGCACAGGTTTACCCAAGCCCGGAGCCTCTTCTTGGATACCTCCGGAATCAGTAAGAACTATATAGGATCTCGACATAAGGTAAACAAAAGGCAGATAATCCAATGGCTCTATAAAATAGGTATTAGGTGTTGATTGCGTCTGAAAGTCTTCTGTGTCCTTAGAAATAACAGAGGATCCAAAAACTTCTGTAACTGCCTTACGAACATTGGGATTGAGATGCATTGGATAAACAAAGTCCACATCAGAGTATTTCTCAGATAAGTACTTTATGGCTTCACAAATATTTATAAAACCATGCCCGAAGTTCTCTCTACGGTGCCCCGTTATCAAGACTAACTTTCGAGAATCAGTATTAGCCAACCACTGCGATAATTTTATTTCGGGTAGCCCAAAATCTCTCAATTTATCGGTAATCTTCTTTTCTAATGCAGCGTCCTGCTCCATTCTATCAATGATTCGATATAGGGCATCAATTACGGTATTACCTGTAACATTAATATGCCCTTCTAGTACCCCTTCTGCCAGCAAATTCTGCTTACTTAATAAAGTTGGTGCAAAATGATAAGTAGCCAACCGTCCTGTTAACTGGCGGTTCATCTCTTCAGGCCATGGGCTGTATATGTTATGAGTGCGTAAGCCTGCTTCTACATGTCCTATTGGGATTTGCTGATAAAATGCTGCTAATGCCGTTGCTGTAGAAGTTGTGGTGTCACCGTGTACAAGAACAACATCAGGTAAGGTTCTTGCCAAAACATCACGCATACCAAGTAGCACTCTTGATGTAATGTCATAAAGATCCTGCCCTTGTTGCATTATGTTCAGATCATATTGTGGAACTATGTCGAATAACTTCAATACTTGATCTAACATTTCCCTATGCTGACCCGTCACACACACCAAAGTCTCAAACTGCTGCGAATGCTTTTCAAATTCCTTTACAAGTGGAGCCATTTTAATAGCCTCAGGTCGTGTTCCAAAGACTAAAAGTACTTTCTTCCTTTCTGTCATCTTCTTAATAAATAGATTGCTACTGATAATATTTTAGGACCTAAATACTCCAGCAAAATCAAGAATTATCTTATCATCACAGTTTTGCAAGGTTTTAAATTCGTCATGCGCAACTAAAAACACGACAATATCAGCCTTTTTATAGGCATCCTTATAATTTGTCAGTTTAAACACATTATGCTCATTAATATTGGGCTCTACAATCAGAAAGTTGTTCTGTTCGCTTTGCATAACTTTTTGAGTAATATATTTTGCAGGACTTTCTCGTAAATCATCAATATTAGGCTTAAAAGCTAATCCCATCATTGCGACAACAGGTTTATATCCATTTTTTAGCTCGAATTCCAGCATGGCATTTTTAACTCTCTCTGCACACCAAAAAGATTTGTAGTTGTTTGTCTCACGAGCTGTACCTATCAAACGAGACTCTCGAGGATAATCAGAAACTATAAAATAAGGATCAACGGCGATACAATGACCTCCCACACCTGCTCCCGGCTGAAGTATATTCACACGAGGATGCTTATTGGCAAGCTCTATTAGCTCCCAAACATTTATACCTGCTTTATCACAAATAATGGACAGCTCATTGGCAAAAGCAATTTGGACATCTCTTGATGAATTTTCAGTGAGTTTGCACATCTCTGCTGTTCGGGCATCTGTTTGGTGCAACTGTCCCTCAACAAATATTTGGTAAAATTTACTAGCCTGAACTGTTGACTCCTGATTTATCCCTCCAATAACACGGTCATTATGTACCAGCTCATGTAAAACATTGCCCGGCAGAACCCGTTCCGGACAGTATGCAACATATAGTTGCCCTTTCAAATCGGGACGTTCGGCGAATATTAGTTCAGCCATTTTATCTGTTGTCCCTACAGGTGAAGTTGACTCAATGATAAACACATCCCCTGATTTCAAAAGTGGAAGTACCCCTCTTGTTGCTGCTTCTACAAAAGATATATCTGGCTCATGGTCTCCTTTGAAGGGTGTAGGTACCACTACTAAATGAACATCTGCTTCCTTTGGTGTAGTAGATGCCTTAAAATACCCTTGCTTAACACTTTCTTTTACAACTTGTTCTAGTCCGGATTCTATAATGTGAATTTTTCCCTGATTAATGGTGTCCACTACAGAATGATTTACATCTACTCCGTGTACAGATATACCTTTTTGCGCAACTATTGCTGCAGTAGGTAAACCAATGTAACCCAATCCTATAAATTGTACTTTCATCTTTTTTATATAACACCCAGATGTCCAAATATTCAGACGTAAAACTAGCTGCCATTATTGTTTAAATGTTATTTTATGAATTAAGCAAAGAAACAAAGTTGATTGCTTGATTTTTTCTGGAATATTTTTCGTAAGAATTTGAATTTACTTTTAGATCTCCTGCCTTAAAATCCTCATAATAAGATATTAATGATTCTTTTATTCCTTTCACATCATCGAAGTCTCTACAAACTCCAGTATTAGTCTCCATTATGATTCTTGCAGAGTCTGAATTAATAGGACCAATTGCAAGAATGGGTCGATTGAGAGCCATATATTCATACATCTTACCCGGTAAAATCCCCATAGCATTGGGTGCATTATTGATTGGTAACAATAATATTTGCGATTGTTTCAAAAGTGATACCCCTTCGTCGTGTGGCATAAAGTCAATGCAAATTAAAAAATCTTTGAGACCAGAATCTGTTATTGATTGTATAATTGTTTCGTCTATCTGCCCAATAAGCTGTATGGAGAGATACTTTTTGAATAATGGTATTTCATGTATTAACTCACCTAGTGCAATCCAAAGTGACTCTGGGTTGCGATCCTTATTAAAAGACCCAAAGTGAGAGATCGTAAATTGCTGATTATCACAACTCTCTAAATTCTCGAAATCTGTATGATCGAAGCCATTATACACCAAATCAATATCTCTTCCCCCAATATTCACAAAATCGTCTCGCCAATTTGGACTCACTGTAACAACTCTATCGGCGACAGACAAAACTTCCTTTTCTAGTTTTTTGTGCTTTTTGTCTGCTCCCTTGGTCAATCGTAATTTATCGTAGAAATCTATTCTTGTCCAAGGATCTCTAAAATCTGCAATCCACCTAAGTTTAGGAAATTTCTTTCTCAGTCCCAATGCAATCAAATGCATGCTATGTGGAGGACCCGTTGAAATAATACTATCTACAGGATTTTTTTCTAAATACTTACTCAAATATCTTATTGAGGGCTTTATCCAAAACTTTCTCGGATCAGGAATTAACAGATTACCCCGAATAAACACCGAAAGTCTGCTTTTAAAACTCCCTGATGATGCCTCTGAAACATAACCTGCTTTAAATTTTGTCCCCTTTTTTTCCCCTATCAAAGACCGATAAATATTATAGGGTTCCCAAATAGGATGTTTTATAACAGTTATATCGGGATGTATCTCTTGTAAAAGGCTATCGTCATCAACCGACGAATCAGGATTTTCAGGTGTGTAAATAATTGGAAACCACCCTTGATCCGGAAAATATTTTGACATCTTTAACCATCTCATAACTCCCCCCCCTGCACTTGGAGGCCAGTAGTAAGTAATGATTAAAACTCTCTTTGTCATCTAATTGAGTTTTTATATTTAATAAATCAAACTTCCTTGTTGGATACAGCTCCGCCTCCTCAGTCCCAATATAGAGAAAGCTCAAGATGATTACTCTTGCCAAATACTAAAAAAATTAGTAGCCCTACCCCAAAATCCTATTATTATACGTTGAACAATAAACTCACAAATATAAGTTTTGTCTACTTTATAACCAAAAACATATTTTCCTATTTTACAACTTTTCTACAGCTTGTAAAAGTAACTGCAACCAAAAGTAGTAATAAAAGTATGGAAGAAGCATAAGATATTGTTTCTCCTACGATGTGTGTTCTTGGATTGAATTTAAAGACTATTTCATGCTTGCCTGACGGCACTTTCATTGCACGCAATACATAATTTGCTCTGAAATGATCGACGGGATTTCCATCAATATAAGCATACCAGCCCTTGTCATAATAAATCTCAGAAAAGACAACTAACTGGTCAGACTCGGCAAAGTATGAATATACGAGTTTGTTAGGCTCATACGAATCCAATTTTATGCTTGAAGTGCTGTCTTTTATAAATCTTCCATCTCCTAATATTGATTTAAATCTCTCGTCAACAATAATTTTTCTTTTAGTATCAAGCCCTTTTAATTTTGCTATTTCTTCGTCAGGATTAGCAACGTACTCATAACTGTCTACAAACCATGCGTTCCCATTTCTATATAGATTTAGTAAGGGGTTTGCTCCCTGACTGTAGATATAGTACTTAGTATTGAGCATATTTAGTACATTCTGTCTTGACATGGCAATACCCAAACTTTCCGGTGTAGGCTTGTTGTTCAATGCTGTAATAATGGACTGTATCTCATCTTGTATGTTATGTTCTATTAAATCTTGATATCTTTGGAGCTTTCCTGCACTGTATCCTCCAATATTTTTATGAAAATATGAAGGAGTGGCATCATTAAATATATTTGTCGTTAGATTTAAAACCCTGTAATTTGGTTCTTTATCTTGTAAAATTGCTTTATCAGCTGTAGATGCAACAAAATTAGTTTCAAGCTGCTTTTTCTGATAATTATCTGAATTCAAATATCTTCTGTCAACTCCCCATAAATCTATAAGAACAAGTATTGACAATATAATTGCTGGAACTTGTATTTTTTTATTTTTACCATAAAATATCCATATGGTTGCAGCACTTAGTAATATAAAAAAGAATGATCTTATGGCATCTGACTGTAGCATATCTTGTCTGTCTTCAATCATTGCCATAAGTAGATTATTTGGTAGTTGGGCTTCCATTGGAGAATAAAATGAACCAGCAAGTGATGGTGCCATCCAAAGGATCAGGCATGCCCCTCCTGTCAGCCCAAATGACCAAAATACAGCACGTTTAAACTCCTCTCTGGAAAGCTCTCCATCAAAAACTTTTTTCAATGCCAAAATACCCAATAATGGTACGGTAATTTGTGTGATAGACAATATCATCGAAGGAGCTCTAAATTTACTATAAAGAGGCACATAGTCAAGAAAGAAAGAGGATAAAAAGAACATATGCCTACCCCATCCCAACATTAAAACAATTACCATTGAAACCAATATCCACCACTTTATACTGCCTTTTATGACAAATAGTCCAAAAATAAATAGAAATATCATTATAGCTCCTAAATACATAGGTCCTGATGTTCCTCCTGCGTTCGTCTGTGGTCCCCAATAAGCTCTTAATTGCCCTGCTATTCTATTTGCATTCTGTCCTAATTTTCGTAATTCCGTATTTGTATTTTTCTTGTCAGCCAACGGTATTTGTGATGCACCCCCTGTAAAATTAGGAATCATCAAGTTTATGGTCTCACCTATTCCATAGCTCCACCTAAGTGCATAATCCTTGTCTAAACCTGATACAGACTGATTTTCTTCATTATGTGTTAATTCCGATGGTCCTCGCATAGTGTAGGGCGCATATTCGGCAGTAATCAGCAAATTGCAGGCATTAGCCCCCACTGCTAAAACCAATCCTCCCAATAGAAATGCAGAAGAAGCAAAAAATTGTTTTAATATACCTTTCTTATAACTGTCATACGATTCAAAGATTATAAAAACTAGTGTTGGAATGGCTAAGTAATATGTTATTTGTGGATGATGGGCTGCTATTTGTAAAGCAAATGTTACTCCGAAAAATAAGGAACCCAACAATTTATTCTTTTTAAAAGCATAAACTACAGATGCTAGCACCCATGGCATAAAAGCAATAGCCATCATCTTGGTATTGTGACCAACTGCTATGATAATTATATTATAAGTAGCTAATCCTGAAGCTAATGAGCCCAAAATACTCAACCATGGATTTACTCCAAATACTCTTAGTAATAAGAAAAATCCAAGCATTGCAATAAATAACATTTGGACAAATCTGACTTTTAGCAATCCAAACAAATAATTAAAAACTTTATTTACATAGTTACCTTTACTTTGTGCTGATATTAAATATGTTGGCATTCCAGAAAACATGGAGTTAGTCCAAAAAGTGCTTGTCCCTGTTTCTTTCGCATAAGTACTAAGTTCATGGCTCATTGCCCTATGCGAAGAAATATCAGATTGCTGCAAAACTTTTCCTTTTACAGCATCTCCGAAATAAATGTACGAAACCAATAAAAACGTAACTACCGCAACTATGTACGGAAACATTTTTTTCAAATTCAATTTCTTCATAATATATTTTTAATTTTTATTCTGATTAAATACCCCTCCCCTACTTAACTACAAAACTTGGGTTCAACAACTTTTCCTTATTGTATTCCAACTCTTTGCCTGTATCAGCATTTACAAAATGTTTGCCTGTGTATTTGGCAATTGCATGCCCGGCAGCCGTGTCCCACTCCATCGTCGGTGCAAAGCGAGGATAAACATCGGCATCTCCACTCGCTATCATACATATTTTTATAGACGATCCTCTAGATTTTATCTGCAAGTCCCGATGCTTATCTCTTAGCTTGTCAATAAAATCTGATGTTTCCGCGTTGTTGTGTGATAATGAAGCTACTACTGTAAAAGGACGGTTTCCTTTCGTTTTTGGGAGTTTCTCCGATTTTGCAAATATTTCCTCGCATGCTGTGTCGTAATCCTTTATTTCGACCGAAAAACTACCGAAATCACGCATCCCATAGTACAGCTCTCCACTCACTGGCACATAAACCACTCCGAGAATAGGTACTCCACGCTCAACAAGGGCTATATTAACAGTGAAATCTCCATTTCTTTTGATAAACTCCTTAGTTCCATCGAGTGGGTCTACTATCCAAAGTAAGTCCCAATTTTTTCGGATAGAATAAGGTTGATCTTTTATTTCCTCACTTAAAATAGGAATTTCTGTACCTTTCAACTCTCCAACAATTATATCATTGGATTTCTTGTCGGCAAGGGTCAAAGGTGAATTATCATCCTTATACTCTATACCAAAGTCCACCGAGTGGTAGACAGTCAGTATTTCCTGACCTGCCCGAATACTCGCTCTTATCGCCCTATCAAGTAAGCCTTGTAGCTCCATTTCTTTTGTCTTTTGATATATTGTTTATCTTAAATACCCTAATATCCAAATGTTTATAGGATACAAAAAGCCCCCAAAGGTAAGAGTAATTTATACAAAAAACAAAAATACGCACATATACATCTGAATATCAATGTGTTAGATGTCGGAAATATTAGATTTTGGATATTAGTCAATATATTAACAGTATATATTGCTATACGTACTATGCAGTACGCTTTAAGCATTATGCTATATGCCTAACGGTCGGTCATTGCGAGCGATAGCGTGGCAATCGGCTCTTTGTTGCAGGGATTGCTTCGTCGCCAGCTCCTCGCAATGACGTTCGTGCATAAGCTAATCATTACAGCATTGCTGTCTCGTTCAACCAAGCTCTTAGAAGTTTGGCTCTGTTCTTCCCTATCAGCTCTTGCAGCTCTTCTTCCGAGGCTGTGGATAGCAGCATTATGGATTTGTATTTTTTGAGCAGCTTCATTGCTGTGTCCTTGCCTATCCCTTTTATCTTTACTAGTTCGCTTTGTGCAAAATCCTTGCTCCGCAGGTTGCGGTGAAAGGTAATGCCAAAACGGTGTGCTTCGTCGCGTAGGCGTTGTATGACTTTCAATGTCTGTGAACGCTTGTCGAGATATATCGGTATACTGTCGCCCGGAAAGTATATCTCCTCCAATTTCTTGGCTATGCCGATTATCGCAATGCTTCCTCGTAAGCCCAATTTATCTAAAGACTTTAGAGCCGATTTAAGTTGCCCTTTCCCACCGTCGATAACTATTAGCTGAGGAAGTGATTGTTTTTCGTCCAAAAGTCGCTTATAACGCCTATAAACAACCTCCTCCATTGAAGCAAAATCATCAGGCCCATCAACCGTTTTGATTTTGAAATGCCGATAATCCTTGCCACTTGGTTTCCCATTTTTAAAAACAACACAGGCAGCAACAGGATTTGTACCTTGAATATTACTGTTGTCAAAACACTCAATATGTGTTGGCAAACTGCTCAAGCGTAAATCTTCCTTGATTTTTAAAAGTAACTCGTCCCTACCCGACTTTTTGTCGCTTCTTGATGTCAGCTGAGATTGCAGTTTTTCCTTGCGATAATACATTGTATTGCGTTTAGACAAGTCTAACAATTTGAGCTTATCGCCTATCTTAGGTACAAAATAATTAAGCTCACTACCCTCTTGCTCTATCTCAAAAGGCACAATTATATCTTTTGTATGACTTTTGAATTTTTGGCGCAATTCGGTAATACCCATCAATAATAAATCGTTCTCAGATTCGTCTAATACCTTTTGTATCTCCTGAGTAAAGGTATTGACAATTGAACCATTTAATACTTTCAAATAATTAATGTAGGCACAGTCATCATCCGTAACAATGGAAAACACATCAATATCTCCAATACTAGGACTGACAACCGTTGAGCGTGATTGATATTTTTCAAGAACTTCCAACTTATTTTTGAACTCCATAGCTTCCTCAAATTTAAGATTTTCGGAAGCCTTGTTCATTTCATCTTTTAGTAGCCTAGAAATAGTTGCCGTCTTGCCTTTCAGTATTTTCTTAATTTGTGCTATGTAGCCAATGTACTCCTCTTCTGAACACAAATCTTCGCAGGGTCCACAGCAGTTTTTTATATGATACTCCAAACAAATACTGTATTTCCTGAGCCTCACGTTGTCTTTCGATAGATTATATTTGCATGTCCTAAGCGGATAAAGCCGTTTGAATAGCTCAAGCAATATCCTTGCTGTGTACACCGATGAGTAAGGCCCATAATATTTTGAACCGTCTTTTACTACATTTCTTGTCATAAATACACGGGGAAAACGCTCGTTTTTTATACATATCCATGGATAGGATTTATCGTCTTTCAGCCTAACATTGTAGCGAGGTTGGTACTTCTTTATAAGGCTGTTCTCCAACAAAAGTGCATCCTGTTCGGAACTTACAACTAGATAGCGAATTTTGTAGATGTTTTTCACCAATAACCACGTTTTTCGGTTCTCTATTGTCCCCGTAAAGTAAGAAGATACACGCTTTTTGAGGTCTTTTGCTTTGCCAACATATATAATCTTATCCGTTTTGTCAAAATACTGATATACACCGGGCTGATTTGGCAACAGCGATATAGTCTTTTTCAAGTCTTCGATATTACTATTTTGTGGTTTTAAAGGCATATTGTTGATGCTGTGATACTATGATGCTGTGATAAAGTACTCTTTTTAGAATTTTATTACTGAATATACCTCGTCGGTGTATTCTTTTATAATCTCCCTACCCTTTAGAAAATCAAGCTCTACAACAAAGTTGACGTATATTTTCTTTACCTCGAAATTTTGTAAAATACGCAAAACTGCTCCGATAGTGCCTCCCGTTGCCAATAAATCGTCGTGTATAAGTATAACATCGTCATGTTGCAGTGCGTCTTTATGTATTTCGATAGTATCTGTGCCGTATTCCAAAGCGTATTCTTCGCTATAAACATCCGCCGGGAGTTTGCCTTTTTTGCGTACAGGAACAAAACCGGCTTTCAGTTGATTGGAGAGAATAGCACCCAAAATAAAGCCTCTCGACTCAATGCCCAAAACCTTTGTTATCCCTTTGTCCTTATAGCTTTCGTAGATGTCGTTTACCACCACATTATTAAGCTCATAGTCCTTGAAAATGGTAGTTAAGTCTTTAAAAACTATCCCCTTTCTAGGGAAATCTACTACATCTCTGATGTTCTTTTTTACGTCTTCTAATGTTTTCATTTTATATGATTTTTGTATATTCGGATTTCAGATATTCGTACATAAGTATAATACTACAATACGCTGTATGCATTACGCAATACGCCCATCAGTCGATCTAAATGTGATGATGAAACAGCCTTTACCACCGTCATTGCGAGCGTCAGCGAAGCAATCTGCTTCTTGTTGCAAGAGATACTCCCTTGCAATAACCTTAGCAGATTTTACTGTTTCCATTAACTAATTGCTATACAATCATTTTTTTTGCGTTCCACGTGGAACAATTTATATTTTAAGCATTTCTCCTTGCAATATTCAGAGTAAATTCTTAAAAAATATAGGCTGATAAACTCTTGCCTATCAGGAACTATACATTCAAAATACTCTATTTCCTACCGTCTCTCTACAATCAAAATATATCAATCCTAGATATGCGCCGCAATACTGTACATGCAACAAATAATCCGTAATCACAGGAAAATTATTTGAAATTCATTCATTACACCAGTAAAAAATGAGCACCAAGCATGACAATACTCTAAATTTTTCGATAATTCAATTCCTATTAATCGCTAATTACACAGTTTCTTCATTTCCACAACCACTAATTAAAAACAGTGTTCCACGTGGAACAATTTCATTTTTGAGGCATTCTCCTTGCAATATTCATCATCAAAACTTGAATATCGGCTGGCGATACACCCAAAATACGTTTAGCCTGACCTATATTTATTGGCTTAATGCGTTCTAATTTTTGCCTGCCTTCAGTCGAAATTTGCGTAATCGCAGAATAATCTATGTTGGAAGGAATTGTTAAACTGTCATTCTGACTAATTTTTAATGCCGTTTCTTGCTCTCTTTCAATATATCCTCGATATTTGATAGCAATCTCAACACTTTCAATTAGCTCATCCCTACTCCGAGTGGCAAGTTTTGAAAACTTTTCATTCAAATGTGGCAAGTTTTCTAACAAAGATGAAAACCTTATTTCAGGACGTAAAAGTAATGAGGATAATTTTGCACTCTCACGTAGTGTCGAAAATCCCTCTTTTTCGAGATAGGGATTTATATCTTTCATCTTTACTTTATAGCTCTCGGCAAGATTTATCACTTCTGCTACAATTGAATATTTCAAATCTGCCGTAGTGCTAATCGATTTAAAGCGTTCTCCGAAATATGTCATTTTTGATGATAGCCGTTGGTCAGCGTTGTCTTGACGAAGCAAAATCCTAAATTCTGCCCTGCTTGTAAACATCCTATATGGCTCGTCTACTCCTTTGGTCAGCAAGTCGTCAATCAAAACTCCAATGTATGCCTCATCCCTATTGAGTGTGAACTCCGATTTAGACGTACATTTCATAAATGCATTAATTCCTGCTATTAAGCCTTGCCCCGCAGCCTCCTCGTAACCGGTAGTGCCATTTATCTGTCCTGCAAAAAATAAATTATCAATAAGCCTCGTCTCAAGAGTATGCTTCAAATCTTGTGGATTGAAATAGTCGTACTCAATGGCATAGCCGGGCTTTATGATATTGCAAGAGTGCAATCCCGGAATTTTTTTAATACCTGCATACTGAACTTCCAATGGTAGAGATGAACTAAATCCATTGAGATAATATTCGTAGGTATCCACTCCCTCAGGTTCGAGAAAAAGTTGATGAGCATCCTTGTCGGCAAAAATATCAATCTTAGTTTCTATACTCGGACAATATCGTGGCCCTGCCCCCGATATAGTTCCATCGAACATCGGAGAATATTTAAACCCCTTTCTTAACTCTTGGTGTACCTCAGTATTGGTAAAAGTAATAAAACAGCTACGCTGCGACAATTGCGTATTTGAAATCTCCTTATATGTAAATCGGTGGAAGTCATTCTCAGACTTTTGCTCTTTTACCTCCGAAAAGTCAATTGTCCGACCATCTATACGAACAGGTGTCCCCGTTTTTAATCTGTCGGCTGTGAAACCCAATTCTTTGAGCTGTGCTGTTAGTCCAACACTCCCATGCTCTCCCAATCTACCTCCCGAAAAATGTGAACGACCAATGTGTATTACTCCATTTAAAAATGTTCCGTTTGTTAAAATAACAGAATTAGAGTGAAACTCTAGACCTAAAGTGGTTTTTACACCCACAACTGCTCTCCCTTTAATCAAAAGTTCGTTCACATGGTCTTGCCACAAATCAAGATTGTCAATACTTTCAAGGGTTCTCCTCCACTCGTTGGTGAATTGGGTCTTGTCGCACTGCGAGCGTGGACTCCAAACAGCAGGCCCTTTAGAAGTATTCAGTAAACGAAACTGTATCGAGGTCTTGTCGGCAATCTCTGCCGTATACCCGCCTAAGGCATCTATCTCTCTGACTATCTGCCCTTTAGCAATGCCGCCAATGGCAGGATTACAAGACATCTGCCCAAATCTATCTATATTTATGCTTATAAGTAGCGTTTTAGCTCCTAAATTTGCAGATACTGCTGCTGCTTCGCATCCTGCATGTCCACCACCTACAACTATTACATCATAGTTTTTGAATACCATAATACTCTGACATATATTTATTCTCTGCTTCTCTCATTACTTTCTCCTCATCACTTGTTTTGTCGTTCAAACCACAGAGATGCAAAATACCATGAAATATTACTCGCAACAACTCATTTTCAAAGGAAACCCCATAGTCTTTGGAGTTCTTATCAACAGTATCAAGACTTATATATGCCTCACCGTCAACGATTTTGAAAGATCCATAATCAAAAGTTATTATATCCGTGAAATAATCATGTTTTAAAAACTCTCGATTCACTTCCAACAACTCAGCATCGCCTACAAAGAAAAAAGACACTATATCAACCGATCTGTCATAATCAGAAAGAATTTTGACAAAAACCGTCTCTATATCATTAGTATTCAGATTAATACTAAAATTAGTATTTTCAATATTCCAATTAAAAGTATTTTCGGGTCTATTCTGCATCATCTGTTACATATCTTTTGTAAATATCTCTGTAAAAAGAGTTTAATCTGCTCTGATTTTTTATAAGCTGCTCTTTGAATTTAATATTATCCCGTTCCTGCTGCGTCAAAGCAGGATTAGAATAAAACTGCTTGTCTGCACTGTTTGATTCTCTTTCATTGTCCAAATCTCGCTCCTTGTCGGCCTTTTCAGACTCTAACATTTTATCAAGTATATCATTTTGTCGGTCGAGCGTTCGCTGCGATATATTTTGATTTAAAATATCTATCCTATTCTCTTCCAACATTTTATTAATCTCATTTAAATCACCCTGTGTTCCTGGCTTCATACCGCCTTGTTTCTTCATATCTTGTATCATTTGCTGCAACATCTCATTCATCATCAATGCCTGTCCCATCTGATCGCTCATTTGACCGGGCTTCTTTCCGTTCTTCATATCTTTAATCATATTCTGCATTTGCTGCTTTAAAGATTGCTGACCGTCTTGCATCTTTCCAAAAGGATTTGGCTTTGCTCCTCCGGGATTAGTGCATTCACCGTCGCCACTCTTAGAGTTATTACTCTGATTTTCAAGATTGTTGATAGACTCTGCCAAAAATAATGCAAGATTGTTGATAGAAGTAAGATTCTTTCTCTGCATCACATCATAACTTCTAACAGAATTACCTCTACTGTCGACCTGCAAAGCATCTTTCATACTCGAAACTGATTTGCGAGAAAAATATTCCATATCCTCCAAATCAGTTTTTATAAAGGATGAAACCGATGGATTGCGCACTATTATAGCATTTAGAGAATCAGACACAAGCATAGATTGATTTTGAATACTAGTTTGGTCGATTATTAATCCTGAAAAAGGCTGAGTCATTACATTTAAACCAATAGTACTCTGATTTACAGTCTCTTGGTCGAGAGATAGTGATACCAAATTATTGAGTATGCGTTTTAGATTATTAATATCTTCGGCTTGTTGCATTTCAATCTGACTTTGGATTTTGTCTTTCATCTTTTGAGATAATTGGCTCAGCTTTTCAGATGAACTTTTCATCCCTTGTTTTGCTCCTTTTTTATCCTTTTTGCGCAAATCATCAGCGTTCTTATCCATCTGATTTAGAATATCTTTCATTTCCTGAGAAACATCATCCAAATCATACTTATTTTCAAGCTGTTCGTTTTGCTCCTTTGCTTTTTCGTAGTCTTGCTTCAATTTCTCTAATGTCGATTTATTTTGTAGCTGCTTTTCGAGAAGTTTATTTTCACTTAATTTGTCAGCATCTTTAAGCATCTGATGTTCATCATTTGCAAGCTGTTCCATCTCATTTAGTACATTGTCTAACTGCTGCTCTACTTGCAGACGTTTTAGCATTTCAATACTGTTATTCATCTGTTTTTCAAGGCTTTCTAACTTATGATTTAGTTCGTCAACAGTCTCCTTGAAATTATTAGGATTATCTTGCTGCGAAAGCTCTTGTAGCTTTTTAAGCAAGTCTTGAAGTTCTTTATCTTGCATCAGGTCGTTGAGCAGCTTGTCAATTTCTTCTTGTTTAATCTTAATATCCTCGCTTTGCTTTGTAAATGTATTAAGCATATTACTATTCTCCTGAAACATGTTTTTCAATTGCTCAAACATATCCTTTACAGATTGATGCTGATTTTGTAAAGATTTAGATATCTGCTGATTATCCCATTTATTATTTTTTGAATTTAAAAGACTTTTGTCAAGTTCATCGAGCTTTTCTTGCATATTTTGAGATAAATCGCCTGTTTCGTTCAGCATGTCGAAAATTTCATCATACTTTTTATCCGACTCTTTCAAAATCTCTTCCTTGGTTGGTTTTTTATATGAAAAAGGTGATGTTGTTGCTTTTTTGTATCCGTGAAAATAATCATTGTCAGCTATTTCAAAATAATATGACAAATCTGAAAACGCGAGAGTATTGAAATTAAATCCGTACTCAAAATACTCATGGTTCATGCGGAGTGGTACATCTATTTTCACAACACTATCAGCATCTGAAGTATTTGATTTAATAATCATTTTCAGCGAATGAAAACCATAATCGTCTGACACTTCGCCTGAAAAATAAAACACTCCATATTCGCTAGTATCGGCATATTGTTTCACACTGATAAGTGGAAATTCATCCGGAATAACTGAGATTGAACTCGACAAAAGTGTTTCGTCCTTAAAATATTCATTATCGCAAATAATACTGTATTCCCTATTGTCGTTGGCTCGCATAGAAAAACTGAATTTATCGCCGTCTTTTTCTACAACATAAGTAGTGTCAGCAAATTTAAATTTCAGCGTAGAAGTATTTAATGTTGATAGAGTCCATTTAATAGTAGAATTAACAGGAACAATTACATCTGAATTTTCATTTAATATTTCAGTATCCAATTTTGTATATGAAGGTGGATTGATTTGTATCGATATTTTATCAATTATAGGGCTTGAAAGTACATTAAGTAAGTAATTATCAGAAAAATAAGTCTTATCAGTAAATCTGAAATCAAGATTATTGTTTACATTTTCAAATGTGTACTCAAAATTGTTGTTAGATTTCTCCATCAAATAATCAACATTGTTGATACGTATGTAAACAATACTTGGAATCTCATCGCCAACACACTGTAAATTAATAGTATACGAATCTCCTCGTCTTACTGATAGGTCTGTGTTTACAAGTTGAAACTCAAAAGGCGGAGGTGGATAATAAGCATCGCTATAATTTACTAATCGCTCATAGGTATTTTTGAAAGAAGAAGGATTGACAAATGCAAAAGTTAATAGCATAAACAACACAATACCAAGGTATAAGCCAAACTTTTTAATACTCGAAAAATCAATAGCTTTAGCAAAAGGGATATGTTCAATCTTGGAAATTTTCTGATTTATACTTGCTAGAACCAACTCATTGTTTGAAGCATTTTTATCCTCTGCAAGCTCAACTACATTGATTAGTTGATCTTTCAGCTCGGGAAAATGATTATTAATAATCCAATTTGCTTTTTTGTAGTCGATGTCTCGTCCATACTTCAATACTTTCAACAATGGAAATAATATCCAAAGTATAAATATTACAAGCGTAAAAGTCAGTGTGAAAAAGAATAAGACAGTACGGAATGATACTGATGAATATAACTGACTTTCAATGATATAGATAATCAGAAAATATGATAACCACACCAAAGCCGACAAAATTAATCCACGCAAGAGCTTCACCATATAGTATCTATTGATGAAGGACTCAAGCCTATTCCTTAAATATTTATAACTATTAGTCATATCTTATTTACTAGTCATTTATAAAAAACAAGCCTGTCAAAAACTTTGTTTATAAAACAATAATCACCCTTGACAGATTGTTTGTAAATTGCAAAGTTAAAGTTTTGAATTTAATGAAACATATCCGTATAAAAAAGTTTTGGAACTATCAAAGACAAAGTTTTTATTTTTAGTCAAGATTTACTGACATCGATTTTAACAGCTAAGGTTGTCAACAAGCAAGTAAAATAAGGTATTTAACAATGTTGGAAAGTATCATGAAAATAATGTATCTTAGCACATTATATCTGTCGATAGCTTTTTATAAAATATGAATAGCGTGAATAAATTAAAGTAAGTATATTTATGCACAATTTCAACAGGATATATACATATATATATCTTTAATTAATTAATTCTTTAATACTATATATATAATATGATTGAAGACGAAGGTAGTGAAAATATTAGGGAGTGGGCAAGTAGTTCGGAAGACAACGAAGCAGTGCTGCGACCGGCGCAATTTAGCGATTTTACAGGACAAAGAGCTATTGTAGATAATCTCAAAGTTTTTGTGCAGGCGGCAAAACTACGAAATGAACCGTTAGACCATGTGTTGCTGCATGGTCCTCCGGGATTGGGAAAAACTACTTTGTCAAATATTGTAGCTACCGAAATGGGTGTTGGTATCAAAATCACATCAGGTCCGGTTCTCGAAAAACCTGGCGATTTGGCAGGACTACTTACCAATCTTGATACTTGCGATGTTCTGTTTATTGATGAAATTCATAGACTTAGCCCTGTGGTAGAGGAATATCTGTACTCGGCAATGGAAGATTTCAGAATAGATATTATGATTGACAAAGGACCTAGTGCAAGGTCAATACAGATTGATTTAAACCCTTTTACTCTCGTTGGGGCTACTACTAGGTCGGGACTGCTTACATCGCCTCTAAGAGCTCGCTTTGGTATTAAATGCCTATTGGAATACTACGACACAGACATACTGACGACCATAGTGAAACGCTCTGCTAAAATTATGAATGTCCAGATAAACGAACAAGCAGCTCACGAAATAGCTCTTAGAAGTCGTGGAACTCCTCGTATTGCCAATGCACTACTCCGCAGAGTTAGAGATTTTGCACAAGTGAAAGGAACAGGTAAAATTGATTTGGAAATTACGAAATACGGACTCGAAGCTCTGAACATCGACATAGCAGGGCTCGACGAAATGGATAACAAGATATTGCTGACAATTATTGATAAGTTCAAGGGAGGTCCTGTTGGTTTATCCACAATAGCTACTGCGGTAGGGGAGGACTCTGGAACGATAGAGGAAGTTTATGAACCTTTTCTGATAAAAGAAGGTTTTATAAATAGAACACCGCGTGGCAGAATGGCAACAGAAACAGCATTTACGCATTTTGGTAAGATTTACAAAAACCGACCCGACAGCCAGCAAATGAGTATCTTTGATGATATGTAAATGCTTGTTTAATTGTTTAAGATTTAGAGTTTAAGGACTGTTAGTCTGAAAATTCGAGCATCTGAAAATCTATAAATCTATAAAAATGAAATATATACTGATTACTTTATCGCTTTTGTTTGTAATAGCAAATAAAGCTAAGGCACAAGATGATACTGAGCTTGACCCGATGTTAATTACTTTTAGTGCTAAACTAATATCAAGTTTGGACTCAAGTTCTATTGCTTTTGCACACATTATCAATCCACGAACCAGAAATGGTGTGATTACTGATGATGACGGGGTTTTTACAATTCAGATGTTGAATGTTGACAGTCTTATTGTTACTGCGGTGGGAATAAAAAAGACCGTACTTAAAGTTTATCCGGATTATGAAGAAGGTACAGTGGTTACTTATATTCTTCAAGCTGATGTTTATAATATTGACAATGTTGAAGTTCAAGGTGATAATCGTATAGATTTAGGTTTTGAGGAAGGCAAAGAAAGAAATACTCTTGACCCGAAATATAGATCTGATTATTATAAAGATAAGCCCGGTGTGTTAGAGGCTATATTTTCTCCTCTCAGTTATCTGGGTTATAAATTTAGTAAACGAGAACAAGAAAAAAGAGCTTTACTCACTACCATTAGAGATGAAGAACGTTGGGAAGCTGTTTCTGAAATGTATAACAAAAAAACGGTTATGGAGCTGACGGGTCTAAGTGAAAGAGAAGTCGAAGATTTTATGCTCTATGTGAACAAAAAAGTAGATATACTGAAATTAAAAACTCAGCAAGATGTAAATTTTGCCGTATTGGCAGCATACAAAGAATATAAGGAAGAGGGTAGGTAAGTAAACAGCCTTGTTTAAGGTTGAATTGTTTAATCGTTTAGGGTTTAAAAAATGCAGTAGGCTTTAAGCGAGCAGCCAATAAACGAACGTCATTGCGAGGAGCTGGCGACGTGGCAATCTCCACCGACCACTCATCACTGACCACCTAATTTTAATGGTTTCATAAAGACTAGAGTGGGTAATCTGATTTGTGCTTAGCAGATAAGGAGCTAAAAGTGTTTTTAATTCTGCAATTTAGCTTATCTTTGTGCAAAAATTTTCGTAAGATGAGCATAAAAATTGACAATGTAAGCGAGTTAGAAAAACAAATAATACTAATAATAGAACCCGCAGACTACCAAGGAGAAGTAAATAGTACACTAAAACACATGCGTAAAACCGCCGATATTCCCGGTTTTAGAAAAGGAAATGCTCCGATGGGTATTATCACCAATATGTATGGGAAATCAGCTAAGGCAAGGGTTGTGTATGACATGATGGAGAAAAAACTTAATAATGCCATTAAAGACAATCAACTGAACATCATCGGTCAGCCTATAATGGACGTGGATAAGTCTACTCCTATGGATTTGGAAAGCGACAAAAACTACGAATTTGTTTTTGATGTGGGCTTGATACCTGAATTTGAGGTTAATCTTACAGACAAGGATAAGCTTGATTGTGAGTTTATTATTCCTACTGATGAAGATATAAAGAAAGAAAAAGAGAGCATTGCCCGCAGGTTTGGAGAGCAGATAGACGGGGATGTTGTTGAGAATAACAGTGTTTTGAAAGGTGATGTTAAATATACAAACTCTGAGGGAGAAGAAGTGGAAGTGCAAGACTCCATGTTTTCGGTAGACCTGATGAAAGAAGGCTCCGATGCTGTTGTCGGTAAAAAATTAGAGGATGAAATTACAATCAACCCTGTTAAGGCCTTCGAGAATGACCGTGAAATAAAATATCTTTTACAACTTGACCAAGAAACTGAGGATTTATCTGCGTACGACAAGGATGTAACTTTCAAAATTACATCTATTAAAAACTTCAAAGAAAAAGAGTTTAACGAAGAGTTTTATAAGCAACTATATGGTGAAGATACAGAAGTGAAGACCGAAGCCGACTTAGATGCAAAGCTAAGAGAGAATATAAAAGAGCTTTATGCTCCGACAGAGGAGGGTCGATTCATGCTTACTCTGAAAAATTATTTGCTAGAGAATGTCAATATTCCCCTGCCTGAGGATTTTATCAAAAGATTGATGGAATCCAACGACGAAAATTTCAATGCTGAGAAAGTGGACGCCGATGAGTTTAAGAGAATATTCGACTCTTTCAGATGGAACCTTATCACCGACAAGATTTATACGACTTACTGCGAAAGAATTGAGGAGCCGGAGATTGTTGAGAAAATGAAGGAAAGGATAAATCAGCAGTTTGTGAGCTACGGCTTTGGTGCTATGCCCGATACTATGCTAGAGGAATACGCAAGAAAACAAATGGAAAACCAAGAAGAGCTTCGTAGTGTTACTAATTCGGTAATTCAGACAAAAATAGTAAGTTGGGCTAAGGCAAATGCTAAGATAAAAGAAATAGAGATTACTACTGAAGAGTTTGTAAAGAAGATCGAAACCGAAAATAAGGAGGCTGAGGGGAAGCTAGATACTGATATTGAAGCTGAAGTAAAGGAAAAAAAGAAGGATAAGGCTGAGAAAAAGGAAGAAACTCCGAAGAAGAAAAAAACAAGTCCAAAAAAGGACAAAGCCGAAACAAAAGACACTAAATCGGAAGAATAAATAACAACAGGAAAAATGAATAATAGCAGCGAAGAATTTAAAAAATATGCAACTAAGCATCTAGGGATAAGTAGCTTATCCCTGCATCAATATCAGTCGGTGTATAATTCGCTTACTCCGGCAATTGTAGAGGAGCGTCAGCTGAATGTGGTGGCAATGGATGTATTCTCAAGATTGATGATGGATAGAATTATATTTTTAGGAACTCCCATCGACGATTATATTGCCAACGTGATACAAGCACAGTTACTTTTCCTTGACTCTGCTGACCCGAATAAAGATATACAGATTTATGTAAATTCTCCCGGAGGTTCTGTGTATGCAGGTTTAGGAATTTACGACACAATGCAATATATTTCGTCTGATGTGGCTACTATTTGTACAGGAATGGCGGCATCGATGGGAGCAGTGTTGCTCACTGCAGGCGAAAAAGGTAAACGTACGGCTTTGAAACACTCTCGTGTGATGATTCATCAACCAATGGGTGGAGCGCAAGGTCAAGCTTCTGATATTGAGATTACTGCAAGAGAGATTGGTAAGCTGAAAACAGAGCTTTACCAAATTATTTCAAATCATAGTGGAAAAACTGTTAAGCAGGTGGAGAAAGATGCCGACAGAGATTACTGGATGACCTCTGAGGAGGCGATGAAGTATGGAATGATTGATAAAGTGTTGGAGAAAAATAAGTAAGAAAGTGGCTAAAGGTACAGATAAATGTGATTTTTGTGGGGCTCCACGTCGTGAGGTACAAATTCTTTTCGACGGACGAACATGCCATATTTGCGACTCTTGTGTGGAGCGTGCGCATGCCATAATGAAAGAGGTTATGGAAGATGATTTGGCTAAAGCAATAAAGAAGTTGGACAAGTCTAAAATTCAGAAACCTCGGCAAATTAAAGATTTTCTTGACAATTATGTGATAGGGCAGGATAGAGCTAAGACAATGCTGTCGGTAGCTGTGTATAATCATTATAAACGTATCACTCAGAAAAATACTGATGACGATACGGAGATTGAGAAGTCGAACATAATGATGGTGGGGCGCACGGGAACAGGGAAAACCCTAATGGCAAAAACTATTGCCAAGCTGCTGAATGTTCCTTTTGCCATTGTCGATGCTACGGTGCTGACAGAAGCAGGATATGTCGGTGAGGACATAGAGAGCCTCTTGGTTCGACTTTTACAGGCCTGCGATTATGATGTTGCACAAGCTGAAATGGGTATTGTTTTTATCGACGAAATTGATAAAATTGCACGTAAGAGCAGCAACCCGTCTATCACTCGTGATGTATCGGGAGAGGGTGTACAACAAGGTCTGCTGAAATTATTGGAAGGTTCGGTTGTAAACGTACCGCCGCAGGGAGGGCGTAAGCATCCCGAGCAAAAGATGATTGCCGTCAACACAAAAAATATTTTGTTTATCTGTGGAGGGGCTTTCGATGGAATAGAACGAAACATTGCCCGACGGATGAACACACAGGTGGTGGGTTACGGCAATAAGGAAAAAACGCAACAACTAGACAAAGAAAATCTACTTAAATATGTTATTCCGCAAGACTTGCAGAGCTTTGGGCTTATACCCGAAATTATCGGTCGTCTGCCGGTGCTGACATATTTAGATCCACTCGACAGAACGGCGTTGCGGAACATATTAACAGAACCTAAAAACGCTATTATCAAGCAGTACAAAAAGCTCTTTGATATGGATGGAATAGATTTGAGCTTTAAAGATGATGCCATAGAATTTATAGTTGACAAAGCAGTAGAATACAAATTGGGAGCAAGAGGTTTGAGAGGAATTTGCGAGGATATAATGCTCGATGCAATGTATGATGCACCGTCTAGCAAGAGGAAAACTCTTAGCATAGACAAGAAATATGCGGAAAAGCATTTTCATAAAGAAATAGTATAAATAAAAACAAAATACCATGTATATATCCATTGCAGGAAACATCGGTTCGGGGAAAACAACACTTACCAAACTCATTTGTGAAGAGTTCGGTTGGAAACCCTACTATGAGGACGTAACAGTAAACCCATATCTGTCTGATTTTTACAATGATATGATGCGTTGGTCATTCAGTATTCAGATTTACTTCTTGAATAAGAGATTTGCAAATATCAGAGAGGTGATGAAGAATAGGGGAGAGCTGTCGGTTATGGATAAATCAATCTATGAGGATGCGGAAGTCTTTGCAAAATTATTGAACAGCATGGGAGTATTGAGCGATAAGGATTTTGATACTTACACCAGCCTTTATGAGCAGATTTGCGACTTTATAGAACCACCAAAATTGCTGATATACATGAAAGCATCTCTACCCACACTGAAAAAGCAAATTCGTAACAGAGGTATTGACTTTGAGGTGGAAAATCTAAACGACGAATATCTTGAGCAGCTAAATTCGTATTATAATGAATGGGCAAAAAAATATCGAAAAAGTAATATTATTTTTGTCGATCTAGACGAGTATGATGTGATGAACCGTCCATCGGATATGAAGAGAATATTTAATATGATATCCGACTCAGTATCTTAAAATTCTAAAGTATGGGGCTGATTGAGGGAATTGATAAGAGTGAAAGTGTTGTTTTGGTTGCTCTGATTACCGAAAATCAAAGCGAAGAACAAGCTCTTGAATATTTGGAAGAGCTTGAATTTCTAGCCAAAACTGCGGGGGCAGATACAAAAAAACGCTTTACACAAAAACTCGACCGTCCTCATCCTGCAACTTTTGTCGGAAGTGGAAAGTTGGAAGAGATTGTTGCTTATGCGAAACAAGAGGATATAGACACTATTATTTTCGACGAGGAATTATCGGCAACTCAATTACGAAATATAGAAAAAACAGCAGAATGTAAGGTCTTAGACCGTACGAACCTAATCCTTGATATCTTTGCTCAACGAGCACAAACGGCACACGCAAAAACACAGGTAGAGCTAGCCCAATATCAATACCTTCTGCCACGACTGACTCGAATGTGGACTCACCTCGAACGGCAACGTGGAGGTATCGGAATGCGTGGTCCCGGAGAAACGCAGATAGAAACCGACAGACGTATAATTCTTGATAAGATTGCTCGTCTGAAAGAACAACTTAAGAAAATCGACAAGCAGAAAGAAACTCAGCGCAAAAATCGTGGGAAGTTGGTGCGTGTTGCTCTTGTGGGATACACCAATGTGGGTAAATCCACAATAATGAATATGCTCTCTAAATCCAATGTTTTTGCCGAAGACAAGCTGTTTGCAACTCTTGATACCACTGTGCGGAAAATTGCCATCGGTAATATGCCCTTTCTTGTTGCCGACACAGTAGGATTTATACGAAAGCTGCCTCACGGACTTGTCGAATCTTTCAAATCAACCCTCGACGAGGTACGCGAAGCCGACGTATTGGTACACGTCGTAGATATTTCCCACAAAGGCTTTGAAGAACAGATTGATACAGTCAACCTAACTCTTGAGGAAATAGCTTGCAACGATAAACCTACCTTATATGTATTCAACAAAATTGATGCTTTTACCTACGAACCTAAGGACGAAGACGACCTGACACCCTCAGAAAAAAAGAATATATCCTTAGATGAATGGAAACAAAGTTGGATGGGTAAAAATAACACCCCCTCTATTTTTATATCCGCCAAAGAACGCGATAATATTGAAGAGTTTCGCCGTGAACTGTACGAGGGTGTGAAGAAAATTCACGTTACACGCTTCCCTTATAATGATTTCTTTTACGATAGCAGCTTCTTGGAGGAACAGAAGTAATAGTATGAGTGTTTATTCTACAATTATCAAGTAGTAGTTCTTTTTACCCTTTTGAACAAGAATATATTTGCCACCGATTAAATACTCAGCATTGATAATCATAGCAATATCCGATACCTTTTCTTTATTGATATTCAGAGAGTTACTGTCTATTGACCGTCTCGCCTCTTTCTTCGATGGAACGATGTTAGTTTTTTCGGCTATCAGGCTGATTATATCTATGCCTGCATTAATATCACTCCTACTTATTTTGAACTGCGGAACACCCTCGAATACTGCGAGAAAAGTCTGTTCGTCAAGTTTTTTAAGAGTCTCTGAAGTCCCTTTGCCAAATAATATTGATGAGGCTTCTACTGCATTGTCAAAATCACTTTTCCCATGAACCATACAAGTAAGTTCTTCTGCCAAACGTTTTTGTAAGACTCTTATATGTGGAGCTGCTTTATGTTCGGCTACGAGTGTTTCTACTTCATCTTTATTCAGCAGGGTGAAAATCTTGATATATTTCTCCGCATCGTCGTCGGAAGTGTTTAGCCAAAATTGAAAAAACTTGTATGGTGAAGTTTTTTCGGGGTCGAGCCAAATGTTACCCCCTTCTGTTTTTCCAAACTTTGAACCATCGGCTTTGGTTATCAATGGACAAGTAATTGCAAAAGCCTCACCTTCACCTTTGCGGCGGATAAGCTCTGTTCCGGTAGTGATATTGCCCCATTGGTCGGAGCCGCCCATTTGCAGTTTACAGTTTTTTGCTCTGCGCAGATGCAGGTAGTCGTAGCCTTGCACTAGCTGATATGTAAATTCCGTGAACGATAGACCTTGATTGTTATCGCCTGATATTCTTTTCTTTACAGAGTCCTTAGACATCATATAGTTAACAGTGATATGCTTGCCGACATCTCTGATAAATTCCAGAAAGCTAAACTCTTTCATCCAGTCGTAGTTGTTCACAAGCTCTGCATTGTTGGGCAGACTACTATCAAAATCAAGGAATTTGGCAACTTGTTTTTTTATACACTCCTGATTGTGGCGGAGAGTTTTCTCATCAAGAAGATTGCGCTCTTCCGACTTGCCCGAGGGGTCGCCAATCATACCTGTTGCTCCTCCTACCAATATAAGCGGCTTGTGTCCACTTACTTGGAAATGCTTGAGCATCATTATAGAAACAAGGTGTCCTATGTGTAAGGAGTCGGCAGTGGGGTCGGTGCCAACATAAGCCGTCGTCATTTCTTTTGCCAATAATTCTTCCGTTCCCGGCATAATGTCGTGAATCATGCCTCTCCATTTCAGCTCTTCTACAAAATTCATTTTACTCCTTTATTACATGTCAAGGCACAAAGATAAGCTAATATTTTAGGATTATCTGTATGATAATTATCCATAAATCGGATTTGCATTGATTTCGTCGGATTCTACTTGTCCGTCTTTCAACCTGATAATGCGGTGGGAATGCTGAGCTATGTCTTCCTCGTGGGTTACCATTACGATGGTATTGCCATTCTTATGAATTTCTGCAAAGAGACGCATTATTTCTTCTGATATACGCGAGTCGAGGTTTCCGGTGGGTTCGTCTGCCAAAAGAATTGCCGGATTATTTATTAGAGCACGAGCAACTGCTACACGCTGACGCTGCCCTCCCGAAAGCTCATTGGGCTTGTGGTCCATCCTGTCTCCAAGACCGACATTGTCTAGCATCTTTTTTGCACGCTCGATGCGTTCGTGTTTAGAAATTCCTGCATAAATGAGGGGGAGCATTACATTTGCCAAAGAGGTGCTGCGAGGGAGCAGATTGAAGGTCTGAAATACAAAACCTATCTCGGTATTTCTGATGGCTGCCAACTCTTCGTCGTCCATTTCGCTGACTCTCTTGTTGTTGAGGGTGTACATCCCCGATGTAGGCGTGTCGAGTCCGCCTATAATATTCATCATTGTTGATTTTCCTGAACCCGACGAACCCATGATAGACACATACTCTCCTTTGTTGATACTTAATGAAACAGAATCAAGAGCTTGAACTGTCTGAGTTCCAATATAATAAGTTTTTACTATGTTTTCTAGTTCTATGATTTTCATGTGTTTATATTTTGTTTTTTAATTGCCACATGTATCTCGCCAATCTGTTCTTTGTCGCAGGAGATTGCTTCGTCGCCAGCTCCTCGCAATGACGTTCTCGGATTTATTTGGCGGCATCATTTACAATTAATCATTTACAATTCACCATTCATAATTAAATTGCTTATAGCCTAAAGCGTACGGCATACAGCATTTTTCAACAGTTCAACCTTAAACTCATTATTCTAATTAAAGGATATTTCATTGTGATTCTTTGGTTCATAGAGCAAAATTTTATCATCCAGCTTTAGTCCGCTTTTTATGTGTATATCGGTTTCATTAGAATAGCCCGCAACTACCTTTTGTTTTTTTACATTTACTCCGTCTTTTATGTAAACAAAGTTTAGCCCATCTTTGTAAAATAATCCTCCTATTGGAATAGTGATGGCGGTGTCTTGGGAAAATAATATAAATTCGTTCTGAGTGGTCATGTATGGTTTTATTTCCGTGGAGTTTTCGCTTTGTTTTACTGATATTTCAACTTTGAAAACCTTTGTCGTAGAACCTTTAAGCTGTTGTCCTATATTTGCTATCGTTCTAATGCTGCCTTTTATTTTCTTGTTGTCCAAAGCACTGATTGCGATGTTGACACTGTCGCCTACTGCAATTTGTGAAATATAAACTTCTTCAAGATATACTTCTGACACCAACTTCGTAACATCGGGGAGGGTTGCAATGCGAGGATCCCACATACTTATTTCTTCGCCAACTTTTACTTTGCTGCCACTTGCGGTTCGAACATACATCAACATCCCGTCGGCAGGGGAAGTTATACGTACTTTTTGTATCGCATTGTTGTAGAAATCATCCCGTTTTTTATATACTTCAACTTGGTTCTCTATTCTTCTACAATTAGTTTTTTGCCTCAAGACTTCTTTTTGATAATTTCTTTCTTCTGTACTATAATTTCTTAGTGCCGACTCATAAGCAACATCCATCTTACGCTGATAGGCAGGACTCTCATATATAGATTGTTCCTTATCTAGTTTGGCGTATTGTATATCGTAGTTTAGCTCTTTTAGGCTTTGACGACTGTTACTCAATGTCAGAGAGCTGTCTACCTTAGCTTTGGCAAGATTTGCAAGCTCGGCATCTAATCTGTCTGTATTGCTGCGCATGTTCTCTTGAAGATTGGAAGGATCTAACATTCCTATGTAGTCTCCCTTTTTTACTATTGTTCCTTCGTTGACTAAGTCAGTTATTTTTATATCGCGTATACGATATTCTTGGCTGAGTATTCCCTCGGGAATATTTATAAATTTTGATTGAACGCTCTGAATTTCTCCCGGTAAAACTTTGGTAACAAAGAAAGGCTTTGCTCTAACTGTATATGTGGAGCTTACAGACGTGCGAGCCAGAAAGTATGTAAGTACACTTCCAACTATGGCTAGTGCGACGATTATTATTATCCACATACGTTTTTTCATTGTGCTTGCCGTTTTATTGATTTATCAATTCATCGAAATTTTCTGACAAAGTCTCACTTTTTTCAAAATCATAAAGTGTAAGTTTGCGTATCAGATAGTAGTAGTTCCAATACTTTTGTAGTGCTGAATAATAGGCTCGACGTGCCTGCGACAAATTATTCTGAGCTATATTCAGATTTGTTACTTCCAACTTGCCAATTTTAAAGCGTTGAATAGTAACATCATAGCCTAAGTTGGCAATTGTATCCGCTTTTGCAGCATTGTTCACTTGTGTAGACTGAATGTTAAATTCCATTACATTCATCGATACATTCTGCCTAAAGTCTATTACTTCTTGTTTTATGCGGTTAACAGTTTCCTGTTTCTGTGCTTCGGCTATTTGAACACTCCCTTTTCTGCGCCCCCAATCTAAAATCGGCATACTCAGTCCCAACGAGGCTCGCTGACTCTGAGATGGATCCTGGTATACATTCTTTAGCTTATCAGCTGAATTATCTAAACCAAACTGCAAAAAAACATTCGCCGACAGTCCGTTGTTGCTCTTGGCTGAACGTACGTTCATATCTGCTTCCATTAATCGGATTTCTTGGTCTAAAATGTCGGGATTATTTTCCATTGCAAGCTCCACTGCATTCGCAACATTGATGAAAGGTATAGGCATGTTATCAGATACATGACAAGTAATCTTCGTGTTCTCGTCCATTGTCAAAAAAGACGCTAATTCTGCATTAGCCCGAACCAAAGCTTGATTTGCCTGTGTAACAGAGAGTTCAGCATTCATCGCCGACAATTGAAGACTCAGTAGCTCGTCGCGGGTGATTGTGCCTGCCTTAAATCTTCCCTGACCGATTTGATACAAAGTATCGGCATTGTTGTAGTTGTTTTCTGCTATCGATACATCTATCTGTGCGCTTACTAGCTGGAAGAATTTGCTTACTGAGGTCTGTGACAAAGTCTCACGAGACTGAATATAATCTTTCTTTGCTTTTTCAAATTCCATAGGCGATAGCTTCGACTCCCACCGCATTGAGTTATAGCCTGTTATATTTTGTCGATAGCCGACTACTGCTGGGGTTGACGAAAAAGATGAAGAATTATTGTCTTCAATATTCTGGAGCATCGACAAATCTGACGACATAAATATCTCCCCGCCAGTGAAAGGGACTTTCTGCGATAACTCTAAGCCTACTTCGGAGGTAAAATAATTACGCCTGACAAAATAGTCTTCATTGTCCTCATAGTTATACTGCTTTGATACGGAGTTGTAATAGTCTATAGGAGTGGTACTTAGAGATAACAAAGGTCGCCTGTCTGCCTTGAAAAATCTATATTCCCAATAGTTGCGCAAATACATATTTTTGTTTATGAATGCATCCAAGGACTGTTTTCCTGCTATTTCAATAACTTGGTCGAGAGTTAGCTCCATTGACTTTCCTTCCTGAGCCTTCATTATCGGACTCAGGCTTATGAATAATATCGATACGAGTAGAAAATGCCTCATTTGTTTATTTTTTAATTTCTCAATGATTCGACAGGGTCTTTTTGTGCTGCTTGTTTGGCAGGCAAGTAGCCAAACATTACTCCTGTTACCACTGATACACCAAAGGCTATCAGTATAGATGAGAATGTTATTATCGTTTTTATGTCGGCAAAAGAACTTATGCCCCTTGCCAAAAGCACTCCCAGTATTATCCCCAAAATCCCTCCAGAAAGACTTATAAGTGTAGATTCTGCAAGAAATTGAACAACAATGTCTTTCCTGGATGCCCCAATTGCCTGGCGTGTCCCTATTTCCCTGATACGTTCTAGTACGGATGCCAACATGATGTTCATTATCCCGATTCCTCCGACCAACAAAGATATTCCAGCTATTGCTCCAAGTACTATATTAAATATATTCTTGGTGCGTTGCTCTTGCTTCAATAATAATTCTGGTATGCTTATCTCGTAGTCATTCTGCTCATTATGACGGCGATATAACATCTTTCCAATCACCTTTGCAGTCTCTGAAAGTTGCTCCGTGTCGTACACTTTTACTATCAATTTATCCAGCTGGTTGTAGTTTGTAGCAGAAACATCCGAATCCGTATTGTTGGATATTACATCATCACTCCTTACTAAACTCCTGTCTGTAAAACGACTAAGCATAGTTTGGATCGGAATAAATATCTTATTGTCAGTGTTACTTATAGACATAGTCCCGTCGGCAGAGCCAGTGAGTGTCCGCTTTTCTATTACTCCTATTATCTTTAACCATTCTTGACCACATTTTATGTAATTGCCCACTGCAGGAATCTGACTAAAAAAATGAGTTTCAATATTTTTGCCTATGATGCAGACAGGCATGCCAGAGTATGAATGTAGTTTGCTGAAATTCTCACCTTTTTCAATAAGAATATTAAACATGGAAAAATAATTGCTCTCTGTCCCTGCTAGGTTGACTTTATTGCTCCGTCCCTCGCTAATTGCTGTCGTACTTGTGGATATTATTGGGCAAACATCCTCTACTGAAGGTATGATAGTTTGTATGGATTGTGCGTCAAGCAAGGTGAGCCCTCTCGAAAAACCAACTTTTTCACTGGTCGTTTCACTGCTACTACTAGTACTACTTTTGTCCTCTGTTGTAGATACTTTCGGCTCAATGATGATATTGTTGACTCCTACCAATTTTATTTGCTCCAAAATTTCTTGCTGTGCACCGTTGCCGATTGCCAACATACTTATTACTGCTGCAACTCCAAACACTATTCCTAATGCCGTGAGTAAGGATTTGACCTTATTATCGATGATGGCTTCCATTGCTATATGAATGTCGTGCCAATATCGTTGTATGAATTTTGAAAGTCCCATTCAGATTCTTTTTTTGTATCGTTAGCGTCCTCCTCCTCCAGGTGGTCTCATACCGCCCGGTGACCTCATGTTGTCTCTGTCGTTCCTTTCTCGTCTCATACCTCGCTCTCCTTCAGGAATTGCTCTATTAAGCTCCCTATCCATTTCTTTCTCTTTTTTCGTATCTTCAAGTTTCTGCTCCCTATAAATGTCCATCCCATCCCATGCTAAATCTTCACAGTTCTCAGGCTCGGCAAGTAATATTATATCGTCCTTCTCAAGACCCTTATTTATGGCAACAAAATTTTCATTCTCAGAACCTAAGCTGACTATCTGATGGTATACCCGATTTTTGCTTTTCTTGTAAACATATTTGAGAGTGTCGTTCATGTATACTGCATCAAGAGGAATAAGAAGTGAATTTTCAATCTTGCCAGCATTGATAATATTGCCAGTTGTCATTGCTGGTTTTAAGTCGCTGTCCGAGCCCGCAACTTTTACAATGACTTCAAATACCTTGGCATCGCTGGTCGAAATCTGCTGACCTATATTGGCTACTGATATAACACGACCTTTTAATTGCTTTTCAGGGAATGCATCTACTGAGATATTAACGATTTGCCCAATTTTGATTTTTGAAATATCAATCTCATTGATGTAGGTGCGTGATATCATATTATTCATGTCGGGAAGAGTGGCAATAATGGGGGTCCATGGACTTAC
Source organism: Bacteroidales bacterium (assembly GCA_047972135.1). Classification (GTDB taxonomy): domain Bacteria; phylum Bacteroidota; class Bacteroidia; order Bacteroidales; family Prolixibacteraceae; genus JBKEAJ01. The sequence goes on from JBKEAJ010000052.1 coordinate 40,223, forward strand.
TGTTGAACCAACTTGTATCTTTGCGTCAAAACGGTCTTTTGCATATATCACCATCCCATTTTTTGGAGCAGTGATTCTTAGTGCATTTCTTAACTCAACAAGTGCTTGTACTATTTTTCGTGCCCTATCTACTTCAACAACCTTGCGCTTAATATCTGCAGACTCTTGTCGTAGTTTTAAGTCATGAGATAGCTTTGTTTGTGTTAAACTCCTTTTACTCCTGTCTAAATCCATCTCTGCTCGTTTTATCACGGCAGGTGACTCATATGCCGATTCGGAAAGTGCTATTTCATTCTCTGTAACACTGAGCTCGGCATTTACAATAGCATCCAAAGCATTCCCAATATTCAGACTGGAGTCCATGCGGGCATCTTCCAGAGATTCAACCTTCGTCTCTAGGTCGTCTTCTGCTTCAGTTAGTTTTTCGTCCACTTGGTCATGGTCTAGCAGAGCAACATAATCTCCCGAGTCTACAATTGTGCCTTCCTCAATTATGTCGGTGATGGTAATTTCATAGATTCTTATACTCCTGTTCCCAAGTTCATTAGGTACTGTGATATTCTCAGAGGTTTGAGATTCCAACTGCCCCGAAGCATAAACCAGAACATCCATAGAACCCTGATTTACTGTGTAGGTCAGGGTTTCTTCGCCACTTTTGTCTTTCTTGAAGAAAATCAAATATGCTGCCACCAAAATGGCAACACCGATAACTGAATAGATGAGAGTACGTCTCATTAGTGTTGTTTTTAATTAGTTTCCAAATTTACTGCTTTTCCACACAATTAACAAAAACTTTAGAAGCAATTTGCTAATTCAATGCTACAGCCAAAAGGTTATCTGTCCTTACAAGAAAACCCATAGAATACTTATGACACTAAAAAGTAACAATAGTTTAATCCGAATTGAATAATATTTTTCCTTACACATAAAAGCTCCTATTCTGTAAGTGTTCAAAAAGAAATTTGTACACTTCCGAGATATATTATCGCTCGAACTGATACTCCTGAGTATAGCTTGACAATGCTCCCAGGGCAAACGCATCTAATTTCTCAGAATCTTTAGTAGGTAATCGTTGTTCCATCCTGCATCTATCCTCTTAAAAGAACTTTAGCCCGAATATTCTACTATTTGCTTGGGCTGAAACTATCTATATGTTAGCTTATTCTTTCTCCTCAATATTTTCCCGTAGGGAATTGAGCTCAATAGAAAGCCTTGCATCTGATAGCGTAGTGCGAAGCCCTACTGAAAGATAACTCATTGTATATCAAGCGCTGAAAGTGCGAACGCCATTACTCGGATGCTCGAATGTTTAGATGTTTGGGTTTTCGGATCTTCGGACTGACAGCTGGGCAGAAAATGTTCTGCCCTTACATTATGTCCATCATCTGTCGTCATTGCGAGCGTCAGCGAAGCAATCTGTTCTTTGTTGGTAGAGATTGCTTCGTCGCAAGCTCCTCGCAATGACGTTCGTTTATTGGCTGTTCGCTTATAGCCTAAAGCCTACGGCATACAGCATTTTAAACCTTAAACTATTAAACAGTTCAACGATTAAACAATTAAACTTTAAACAAGGCTGTTTGTTATTGCATACGGCATGTAACGGACTCGTTGTTTCATTGGTGTTTTGGAAATACGTAGTTATCAGGATTGTAAGAGCTAATCCTTTCAATTATTTCATCCTCGCTCTCTGTCAAACACAGTAACTCCGAATAAATCCTACCTTCGGCAGCTTTGCTGATGAAATTCCACAAGGGCAATTCTTCCGACCAACGTTTAATGCCAAATAATATCATTGGCGACACGTATTTTTTATGCTTGTGGGTGTTGTATGGAGCATAATGATTTTGTGTAGCATCCTGAAAAATCTCTTGAATTGTACCGGCACTTCCCGGCGCAAAAATAACTCCATGTTTGGCAATGGCTAATAATCCGTCCTCACGAACGCTGTTTGCAAAATATTTGGCAATATGCGTAGCAAAAGGAGTGGGCGGCTCGTGCCCATAAAACCATGTGGGAATGCCGATGCTCATAGATGCTTTTTCTTTGCCTTGTGGTATCGGATATTGTTTCAATATACGCCAAGCCCGATGTAGCCAGTCTTTGTCGGCATATTCCTTGCCAACAGGAGCATCCGGAGGTCGGGTTTTCATGCTGTCGATTGCCAAGAGAAGTTCAGCCTCTGTACGGCAGGCAAAATATGCTCCCAAATGTGTTGCCTCCATTGCGCCCGGACCGCCTCCACTTACCATCAGAAAGCCTTGCTGAGTGAGTTGTCGAGATATCTTGGCTACTTTCAGATAATAATCGTCTCGACGCTCCATTGAGTGTCCGCCCATAATTGCTACAACCTTGCGCCCCTCAATAGCTTCTTGCAGTGCATCGCTTATGCTGTGGTCATGCAACCTGCGTGCAAGACTGATGCGGATAGACGGAGTATTCTCCATCCCATTTTTTACAAAATCAGCGTAAATGTTGTAATCAAAAGTCTGCTTGTAGCCATCTTTGCTATTGATGTCAAAACCAGCAAACAATTCTTCCGTCGAGTATAAGGCTGATTTGTGAATCTTAAAAGGAAGGTCTGTTTGGTTCATAATGACCATCCCTCCCGTAGATGTGATGTGCCCTGCTGTATGCTTGTCCATATCACATCCAAGAAAAATACTTCCCTCAAATGCTAATCCTGCAATTTTGTCGGTAAAGCATCTTATGTCTAACTCTTGGATAGCACAAGCATTTACAGCTCCGGAGTTTATCCAAGTTTCAAAATCATGTAGATTGTCAATTTCTTTCATTTAGAATGTAACTGGTTATTACTCTCCTTTCCTTATCATTTTGCCAACCTCTTTCAGCGTCTTTACGTCAATGGCTCTCAGCTTACCCTGATAGTCGGGACCGACATCAATAGAAAAAATGTTACCGTATTTCACCGCTCCTACGTAGTCTTTGTATAAATCTTCGGCAGATTTGCAAAGCCCGTCATGTTCGGGCAGTGAATAAAACCAGTCTGCCTCGTTCGCGTAAGTTTAGTCGCCCCGCTGTTTCGCCTGTGTTGAAGCCCAAAAAAGTGTTGGGCTGAAATTTATGTATCCAATCCACAGTCTCTTTGTGCGACAAGCCGCCGTCGCCAACAGCATGGTCCATCCAGAAAAATTCAATGACACCGTAATTGCTGACAAGTTCCTCTAACTGAGCCTTTTTTATCTCGGGATTATGACCACCCTTCATGCTTTTGCCGTCAATAGCCCCTTCCCAGTTCCAATCGCCCTCCGAAAAATACAGCGCTAGCTTGATACCATATTTGTCGCACGATTTTCGCAGTTTTGCCAATACGTCAATACCCAAAGGACTGTTTGTAACCTTCTTTTCGGTGGTCTGCGTGTCCCACAAACAGAAGCCGTCGTGGTGCTTGGTGAGGAAGAGGATATAGTTCATACCTGCTTGCTTTGCTACCTTGCACCATTGGTCGGTATCAACACCTGTTGCTTTGAAATAAGAGGCATCTTTGTCGTGGGTACTCGTCCACTCCTTTCCTGAAAATGTGCTGAACGACCAACATACGAACATCCCAAATTTCATGTCTTTGATTTGCTCTGCACGCACCTTGTCGTCTAGTTTTACTGTCCTGTCCCGACTTACAGATATGATGGGAATACTCAAAATCAAGATTGCAAATAGTATCAGTTTTCTCGTTTTCATGTTTGTATGCTTTTTTCGTGTTTTGCACAAAGATATAAAAATACCAGATTTTCAAGCCCAAACAAATCAACAACTAAACAAAATAAATATTTTTTTCCTTGCTTATCAGGGCATTACGAAAAGTAACGAAATATTTTCTCCATAAAGTTTGGAAGTGAAATAAAGAGTCTCTATCTTTGCACCCGCTTTGAGAGATAAACACGGTTGGCAACGGCTGACAGATTAAGGCTTGAGGGCACTAATCAACAAGTGTTGAAAACGATGAGTGATAATGATCTTTGAAATTATATTACGTAAAGAAAGCACAAGACAGGAAGAATTTTGAGAGGAAAACCGTTTAGTCGTTAGGTATTTATTTAATGA
>JBKEAJ010000053.1:0-9608 GCA_047972135.1 Bacteroidales bacterium
TCCTGCCGATTGACCTTTACAGCATTCTCAGTACGGGAAAAAGGAGCAAGTGCTTCATCACGTAATTTTCTTCCACACCCGATATCATCCTTATATGGATATTCCGGAATAAAATTTTCAGGCACGGAGATGTTCTCTAGCGGATACATATCCACGAACTCCTTGGGAGACTGACGAGGGTCGTGTGGAGCATTGAATGCAATATACATAAAGAAAGGCTTTTCTTTTTTCGCTGCCTTTTCGATATGCGCCAATACAATTTTCTTGTATTAGCAAATTCCCATGCCTTGTATTTATTAATACCTAACTTCTTGAGATTGTCAAACCGTGTCCTAACTAGCTTCCATTGTTTCCATATAACCATGCGTAAGCGACGACGATACCACTCATCAATACGTTTCATCAAGCTTAGTATGTCTGCATACTTAAAGTAGTTAACCCATCCTTTTATGTAGAGCGATAGCATAGCTTTTCGACGCTCATTACCAATACCGTTGCTCCGACTTGTCAATTGTTTGACTTTTGCCTTGAGCTTGGTTACACTCGATGGATGAATACGAAATCTAAACTCCCCTTTCTTTTTATAGAAAGTATAGCCTAGAAATTTTATCTGCCGATAACTCACTACTCCTGACTTGTCCCTATTTACTTTCAAATATAGACTATCCTCCACAAAACTAGTCAAACTTGACAATATACGACTCCCTGCTCTCCTACTCTTACATAGGATGACTAAGTCGTCGGCATAACGTACAAACTTATGTCCTCGATTTCTAGTTCCTTGTCCAGTTCATTAAGCATGATATTACCCAATAGTGGACTCAGAGGACTTCCTTGTGGCACTCCTGAGATAGTCGGCTCAGTCTTTGAGCCAATTAATACTCCTGAGTTTAGATACTTATGTATCAATGATACCACTCGACCATCTTTAATTGTGCGAGACAATATCTCTATCAGCTTGTGCCATAGCATCCTTTTCAATTATCCCGCTGTCGGTAAACGCTCCTGCATAACTTCGGTGTTCTGCACTTATCTTCCGCAGGAAGCTATCATTCGATTTTTTCTGTTTTATGCTCAACATTAGGTAATTTTCATTGATACTATTGATTAAGGTTCTGTCCTTCCCAAACCAGCTCGTAGTTCGGTACTATGACTTCTGCTGACTTCTCATAGTGAACCTTTTGCGAACGTATATCATACTTTTGTTTCAATACGCCTATGAGACCTCCCGAGGTAAGTTAATTCACTTTCTTCCCATGTACCTACACCATTTACACTGCGCTGTCAGTGTGATAATTGGACTTCGCTTTGTTGCGCAAGCTCATCCCAACGCTTGTGCCTGATGATGTTCGTGTTCCTCAGGTCGGGAATTTGCCTTAGGCTGCCTTCAGATTATACCTCACGGTAAGCACCCTTGCCCTTAGCTAGTGGTTGGCTATCACATGCCCCCACAGAGGACTTTCACCTCCTAGTGAATTAACATGCTCGGCACACGAAAAAAAAGAGTTGCACTAATAGCACCACTCTTTTTTTCTTTGTCGTTTTTCCTAAATTTTATTCAGGAGGGAATGTAAAAGGCATCCATATTGTAGCAAGTGGGAGTTCTCCATTTCTCTCATTACCAGAATAATCTTTTATCTCCGTCCCTTCTCCTTCACTGCATTTCCAATACAATTCTAAATTCTCACTATCAGGATTAACAGAATACATATTATTTGCAATTTGCAATTGGGTTCTTGCTGCTGACCAAACTCTAAATTCAGATATAAATCCATTTAGAGCATACCTAGTAGATGTACTGCCAAAGGTAATCTGAGTATTTGTATGAATATGACCAGGGCTAGTCAGAGTCTTCATTTCTTGTCCATTAAAATACATTCTATATATACTTCCATCATACGTTAAAGCCATATGATACCATGTTCGATCTTGAATCTTCTCATCAACTGTGAGCGAGCCGGCACCAAAGCCTGACAATTTAAACATAAACTTCCTTTTGTTTTCTGCTCCTGCATCTTGTATCCTCGAATATATCAAGCTATTACTAGCATTAGCAGTAGCAAACAACATAACATTCTGACGTTCTGCATCATAGGTATAAACATTGTACTCTATGGTAAATGCTGACATATTCTCCATAGGATTGTCAGGAAAATTACCTACTATGTTTCTTCCTATCATAAGGTATGGTAGATTTATGGTAAAATATCGATTCACAACAATCACATGCACATTAGATTCTACTAAGCCTGACATATTTTCAGACTTAACAACAAGCGGAATTGCATATTTCAGTCCATCATCTACAGTGGAATCAGGAGGAAGCAGCGTTAAATCCACAGAGCTCAATAAATCACCAGCTTTAATAAGTTTACTACCATCCTCTATAGAATATAACGACGCAGGATAAACCTCATACTCAGACATAAACCTCTTATTATAATCCTTCAAGGCATTTGTATCAACCTCCAAAGTATAACTAACATCATAGTCAACACTATTTGAAAGTCTAATTGGGATTTTCACTTCACGAGGCTCATCAGCTTTAATTGTAACAACTGTACTTATACTAGCAGCCGATGAATTTGCAAAATAAATTGCATTATCTAGTGTCTCAATACCATCTTTACAACTATTTATCATTAGCATTAGAGCAACAATAAACAGCAATAATATATTATTCTTAGTTTTCATTACCATCATATGTTTTAGAGTTCATAATCCTTATTGCATTATTCGTGTAGTAATAACCTGGGGCATTCTTATAATCATATTCTATATGAAAGAGCCCAACTCCCCCTTTTCGCCCTTCTTTAGGTGTCCAGCGAGCCATTCCTTCAAACGACGGCATTGAATTACCCTCAGAATCTGTGTAATATGCAGAACCTCCAGTAGATGCATAATTCTCAAAATTTTCTGTAAGTATCAGTTTACTTGGAGGTGCATTATCTTTAATTATGTTATATGCTCGTTGAAACATTTCATCATTATAGTAACCATAAGATTGTACTATACAATAATCGACCATGCTTAAACATGTGTCAGGGATAAGATTTATATACCCATCCACCATGAGTAATTTACCTGTTCCTGATTCGGGACCAACACTCTTGGAAAGCTCCGACAATAACAATCCAAAATTCTCAGGGTGATAATATAGATTATTCGCCTTTGATTCATTATCCAAATCTATTCCATCTAGACCACGTTCTTTCATACTTTTCACCAAACCTTGAGCATGTAGTCTAATAGCATTATCTAAGACCTCTCTATCAGACCATATATTGAGAGTATCTCCTCCCAATCCACTAGGGAGATCATGAGAAAATATAGTAAAGGTAACTTTTGTCCCTTTCACCTCTTGTATATATTTAACGGCATCCTCTATATCTGTACCCCCTCCCCATAGGGATATTAGATCCACACTATCCGGCAGAGCCTTCAATGACGTTGCCATATTTGCAGAAGGCTTACCTGAGAAGTTCCCATACCAGCCAAACATTATTTCTCTCTCTTTAAATGTTGATTTCCATGCTCTGAGGTTCTCATAATACTCATCAGACCTTATTGGATCAGCCTCTCCTATTGGAATATTCTCTACATCTATACATGAACAAAAATTCAGTATAACCACACCTAAAATTAAATAATATATTGATTTCATATTCTTTTACTTTTATTTATTTCTTATCCCACCAAAGCTTTGTTCCACCATTATCTAGACCTCCCAGCTTTTGTACGGCATCTTTATAATTTGCCTCATTGTTAATCTGCTCACTTGGAGGAAATTGAGTCCTCCTAACTTGAATGTCCGTATCTATCACTCCATTTGATTTATTAACGACTACGGGAAAGAGTTTAGGATATCCAGATCTTCTAAACTCCGACCATGCTTCCTGCCCATTAGGAAATAGAGCTATCCATTTTTGGGTTATTATCTTCTCAAGTTTCATCTCAAGATTTGCACTCTGATCCCATGCAATTCGTACATCTGTCAATGCATTGATATTTCCTGCAAGAAGAGGTGAAAGATAGTTAGCTGGTTTTGATGTAGCATCTGCAATATATGCATCTACTCCTGAGACACCATTCTGTTCAAACGATAATTTAATCCCATTCTCATACCAAGTTTCAGCATCTGCCCCCATATTCCAGCCTCTCAAAGCTCCCTCTGCTCTTAAAAATGCTACTTCCGATGCTACCATCCATGGATAAGGAGTAAGTTCATCGACATTAATCTTCGAGAAGAGCAGATACGGAGTTTCAGATGTGTAACCAATACCAATTCTGATTCCTCTATATCCTCCATAACCTGATGTCTTAAAATAGGCAGGACGTCTAGGATCATTATAACCATTTAAGAACGTTTCAATAGCAGCACCCATTCTAATATCATCATAGTTATTACACACAATATGCAAAGGGTTGATATAATCACCTTTAAACTTAATAAATGCACCATCAGCATCAACAGTCATTACACCATACTTACTATTAACTGCTTCTTCTGCATATTGCTGAGCTTCCGCAGGACTTGCATAAGACATCCTCATTGCTAATCTGAGTTTTAGGGAGTTTGCAAACTTTATCCACTTTTCGTAGTCTCCACCATATACTAAGTCGTAATCTGCCAATCCACTTGGAGTACCAACATAAGCATCAAGCATATCTGCTGCCTCTGTCAATTCTGCAATAAAAGTGTTATAGAGAGTTTCTAAATCATCGTACGCCACTTGGAGTTCATCTCCTGTAATCTGACTATAAGGAATTGGTCCCCACATATCTGCATAACGGTGCATTCCTGCAACTCTAAGAATCTGCATAAGCGCGTAGTAGTCCTTATATTCAGGCAACACTTCACCCGAGCTACTTGTTAATGATTTTTTTATTTTAATTATAGCTGCAGACATAGCAGAAAATGATATTTTAAATGGTGTATTAAGCCATTCATTTGGGAACACATATTGCGGGGTATTATCCATACTAAAAACCGTAGATGTCATCATATAACCGGAATATATATCTCCAAAAAGGTTTTGTTGACGCTGAAAAATATTACCGTTATTAATGACCGGAATAACATTATTCATAATAGTAACAAAATTATTCTCCACTGGAATATAGTCTGACTTATAAGGATCTTTGTTAACCTCTCCAAGATCTGACGTACAACTTAGCATAATCCCAAGTAGCACCACGCCTAGTAGAGTTCTATACATTTTATCTATTTTATTTTTCATAATAATTATCATTTAGAAATTCACATTTAAATTAAACCCTATAGTACGAGTGCTTGGCACGGTAAAGTAGTCGATACCTTGATAAGAGTTACCTGTAGAAGAAATAACCTCGGGGTCTATTGGAGCACTATTATAAATCATAAAAAGGTTCTTTGCAACAACAGATGCCTTTATGTTCAATTTATCGTTAAACCACCTACCTGGCAATTTATATCCCAATGATAACTCTTGCAATCTTGCATTCGTTGCACTATAGACATAATTTGAATACATAGCATCTCCTCCGGTAATTGTGTAATACTTCTCGGCATTGTACAATCCTTCATTGATAAATACACCTCCATTATCTCTTGCATCTGCTGATGCCTCAGAGACTCCATAATAATCCATATATGCCTGAGTTGCAGAAATAATATTTCCTCCAACTCTGAGAGTTATCAAGAAATCTAAAGTAAAATCCTTATAAGAAAGAGAGTTACTAAATCCCATATTGTATTTTGGCAAAACTGTTCCTGCATAATTAGTCTCTTCGACAACCGTTATATCAGGAGCCATAAAAACATAATCATTTGCATCTCTTAGCAAAGCGGTTGTAGTGTACATATCTCCAACTGTTCCACCTTCTGTCAGAATCTGGCGATAAGTACCAGCATTTGAGATTATCAGTCTGTCGATGCTAAACACCTCCCCCGTAATAGGATTGACAGCATTGTTCAGCAACTCCTTCACCTCATTTCTATTAAGAGAATAAGTCAACGCAGTATTCCACTTGAAGTCTCCTTTAAATGGCAGATTATAGCTTAGACTCGCTTCTATGCCCTTATTTTCAATTGCTCCTGCCTGCACATAAAAACTTGAGTATCCAGAAGATGAAGAAGCCTCAGAACGGAACAACTGATTCTCTGTCATTGATTTATATAGAGAAGTACTAATATTCAAAGAGCCTTTAAACATTTTAAGGTCAATTCCCAATTCGTATGAACTTGTGCGCTCTGGCTCCAATTCAGGAAAAGGAAAAACTGTAGTTGTTGTCAGATTTCCATTATCGTAAGGGTATTGTTCGTCTACAAGAAAAGCTGGTGGAGGATTACCCACCTGACTATATGAAGCTCTAATCTTGGCAAAATCCATAAAGTTAGGCATCTTTATTATCTCTGACAATAATACAGATCCTCCTACAGAACCATAAAAAAATGACTCGTTATCTGTATCAGATAACTGGCTTGCCCAATCATTGCGCCCTGTGAGCGTCAAGAAGGCATAATTTTTATATCCTACATCACCACTTAGAAATATAGAACGAGTTTGTGTATGTCCATATCCACCCTCATTAATACGAAATTCGCCCGTTCTAATCAAGTTGTTCAAGGTAAAGTGGTTTGGAATCTCTTTCAGATCTCCACGAATCATCAAATTAGTAGATCGCGAATCATTTACGCTTGCCCCTAGCACTCCATTTACTCCGATATCACCAAATTTCTTACTAAAAGTTCCTATCAAATCGGAGTAGAATTGCTGTTTCTCACTTTTATCAACCTGATACCTACCATTTGGTCCAGCCAGTATAGATATGGTAGATGCATAAGCCTTACGTTCTCTCTTATTAAAAGATTTATCATACCTCACTCTATAGGTCAGTTTGAACCAATCTGTAAATTGATAACCCACACTACCATTGAGTATAATACGCTCCATCTTATTAATAAGAAGATTTTTATTAGCAATCCAAAATGGATTTTGCATTGCCAGATTATTATCACCCCACGGCCAATATTGCTCCATAAGTTTTGTTGTTGGATTATATCTTTCGTAAAGTCTTATTCTGTCAAAATCCTCACCGACAGGAAATAAATATACAGGTATTAACTGGTTAAAATATTGTCCTTGTAAGATTCTATTCTTATCATCCTGACTGATATAATCAAACGACAAGTCCAAATCCATCCTATCATTTAATAAAGTAGATGTATTTCTTACCTTCACATTATATCTATTATATTCATTAGATGGGACGACACCTTCAGAATTTGTAGCCCCTAGAGAAAAGTAAGTTTGATTCTGTTTTGTTCCCATTGACACAGAAAGATTATTCATCAAATTAAATCCTGTCTGAAAATAATCATTAGGATCATATGAAGATGGTGTTTCTAACTCCTCTCCCCAACTTCTGAAATCTCCAGGATCGTTACCATACTTATTCTGAAACTTATGTGTTACAAATGGGCTTGAAAACTCGGTTGTAGAAGAGAAAGTAAACTTAGCTTTACCTTCTTCTCCTTTTTTAGTGGTTATAACAATTGCTCCATTAGCTGCCTGAAAGCCATACAGTGCCGCAGCAGATGGTCCCGTTAACACTGAGATACTCTCTATATCATCAGGATTAATATTTGCCATTGGATCTGAGCCCGATATTCCACTAAACCTACCAGTACCAATTGTCGACCCTGAGTTTGAAATAGGGATTCCATCAATAACGTATAGGGCATTATTACCCTGAGAGATCGACTTTGATCCTCTCATCACAACTTTTGTAGGTGAACCCGGACCTCCGGCAGAGTTTATCGTTACTCCTGCAATCTTCCCATTTAAAGATGTTACAAAATTTGGATCTTTAACACGAGTTACATCCTCACCCCCAACTTCCTGTACATCATAGGCTAATACTTTTGCTTCTCTTTTTATTCCAAGTGCTGTAACAACAACCTCATCTAGACCTTTAGCATCCTCAACCATTGACACATTAACACTAGATTGATTACCAACCAGCATCTCAACTTCTTTCATTCCCATAAACGAGAACACCAACGTAGCATCTTCGGGGACGATGAACGAGTATTTTCCATCTACGTCGGTAATGGTAGCTCTTGTCGTCCCCTTGACCATAACAGTAGCTCCTGTGATAGGTTCTCCATTACTGTCTGTAACAACACCTGAAACTGATTTCTTCTCTTGCTGACTTGCATTCTTTGTTACTGAAACATAATTTCCTGAAATCTTATAGCTAAATCCTAATGGCTTAAGAGCATCACCCAGTACATCGTCTAGGCTTTTGCTTGAAGAGATTTTCCCAACTTTCAATCCAGTGTCAACATCTTTAGAAGAATAAACCAGCCTGAAGTTCGAGACTCTTTCAATCTCGTCAAAAAGATCTCCTAAAGTTGAAACTTTGTCTAGGCTAATATCCAATTCTGATTTGTACGAACTCTGTGCGTAAGCATTCTGCCCATCACCAACATAAGCACCAGAAGCACTTATTGCAAGGCATAGCAACACAACAGCACAGCATTTCAAAAAAATAAAATACCTCATATTTATAAAGTTTACGGTTAAAAATTAAGCACAATATTTAGTTCCTCAGCTGTATGACAACTCAACATCAACTAACCACTAAATAAATATGAACAAATTCCTTATTAAGCACCTAACAGCCTGAAAAAAAATACACATACAAATATTACTCTTATTGTATTTCTATATGTTTCTTGTCATCGCTAATAGTATAAGAGAATTCTCGTATGTTCTTCAGTGCATCAAGTACGTCTTCTATCGGGTCTCCGGAATCAAAAGTCCCTGTATACACATACTCTAGGACATCAGCATTTAGAACCTCAATCTTCACATCATAATAAATTGATAATCTATCAAATATACTCTTCAACGAAGTATCCTCGAAATGTATCTCTCCATTCTTCCATAACTCTCCGATACTTGGGTTGATTTGAGTTTTGACGAGTCTCCCATCCTCCAATCTCACCTGTTGATTTTTCGTCAAGCTCAATATATACTCCTTATTTACAGCAGAATATATATCTACGCCTCCCAATATCAAAGCAGTTTCAAAATAGGGATTATCGTCGTAGCACATCACATTAAACTCCGTACCTGTAACCCTAACATCGTACTTTGCGGTTCTTACAATAAAAGGCACTTCTTTATTTTCAGCTACTTCAAAAAAGGCTTCTCCATTGAGACTTACATTACGCATAGAGTCGCTAAACACAGAGGGATATTGCAAAGAGCTATTAAAACTCAACCAAACCTTAGTGCCATCAGGGAGTGATATTTGAGCCCTATCTCCCCCCTCTGTCTCAGTGCGTGTTAAAGTAGTATTCTCCTCAGATTTAGTAAAAAAATAAGTAGAGAATCCTGCCACCAGTATTGCAAAAACCACAACAGCACTGAACTTTGCGATTCGGCTGAGCGAAAAGGATTTGTGCTTTTTATTAATTGCATCTCTATGTATTTCCAACATTTTTCGTCCGTCCTCTACATCTCCTGCTCTCGTTTTTAATGAGGACATCCCCATTAGATTAAGGGTGTCTAAATACTCCTTTTTCAATTCTGGCTTGTCATCAAGCTCTCTAAAGA
>JBKEAJ010000054.1:0-5103 GCA_047972135.1 Bacteroidales bacterium
TTCGCTCATTCCGAAGTATTTTACTTTGCCTTCGGCAATTAAATCTTTTACCGTTCCTGCAACTTCTTCAATCGGTACATTTGGGTCAATTCTGTGTTGATACAAAACGTCGATAACATCTGTTTGCAAATACTTTAGCGAGTTTTCAACCACTTCCCGAATGTGTTCAGGGCTACTGTCAAATTCCTGATGTCCCCCTTTTTTAAAGCCGAATTTTGTGGCGATTGTTACTTTGTTTCGGTATGGTTTTAAAGCCTTACCTAAAACTTTTTCGTTCTCGCCCCAACCGTAAGCCTCTGCTGTATCGAAAAAATCAATAACAATTTCAACCGCTTTTTGAATAAGGCTTATCGCTTTTTTTCTTCTGTTGCTGATCCATAAAATGACGTTAAACTCATACAACCCAAACCAAGAGCCGAAACTTCAAGTCCCTTATTTCCTAATTTCCTTTTTTTCCATTGTTTTATTATTTTAAAATTACAATGCAAAAGTCCTTATGTTGCTTTTAGCAAAAGTGTTCAAATTACGGTTTGTTGTGTTCAAAAAACGGTTCTTCGATTTTAGCGTGAAGTTTTGTTTTAGAATGCCACCTACCGCCCAAATATAAGTAATTTCGTTTATTTTTCTATTATATTATTCGATTTATATATGTATATTTGTAATCATTCTGATATTACCGAATTAATATCGTGCAATAGTATGTAAAATAATTGGATAAACGAATGTTTGCCATGAAACAAGCCACAAGAACAAGCTCTCACACATACGAGAGTGATTATAAATAGCAAAAGCATAAAGCCTACAGCTTATTGCAAAAAAACAAACACATGAAACCAACAACTAAAATCTCAATGCTGCTACTTTTTGCAGCGACTCTATTCAGCTGTACATCAGAAGATAAGCAACTGGAGCTGACAGGTAAAGTTCTTAATCCCGAGACAAAATCAATTCTCCTCACCAAACCAGGACAGGATTTGAGATTTGATTCCATAATCAGGATTCCTGTAGAAAACGGCGAGTTTCATTATTCTGCCAAACTTGATTATCCGGAAGGCGTGGAGCTCATGACAGGCGAAGACATACTGGATGGGCAAATGGCGTACTCTGTCGTATTCTTAGAAAACGAAAAAATAAACCTTACAATATACCCGGAGGATGAATTTAAGAAAAATATTGTGGAAGGCGGAAAGCTCAACGCTGAATATAAAAAGTATAATGACCACATGTACTCACAGTATTACGATAAGGCAGATTCAATAGACAACATTATAGAGTCGCTCGAAGAAAAAGGTCTGTATTTTAGCGATACAACGAAAGTGATTATGGCAGAACTTGAAAAAGTAGAATCGAGGGAAGAACAAAAACAAATTTATGAAAAATTAGATGTCCTACATGAACTAGGATTGGCTCTCACACCCGAAGGAAAGAGACTGGAAGACGAACGAGACCGTATTTATAAAGAGTCCTTTAAGCAAACACAAGTGTATGTCAAAGAAAACTCAACATTGGTTTCATACTACTTCTTTTTAAGAAAACTTCTTTCAAACGGACAAAAAAACGACATAGACATTGCCGAGGCGAGAAAGGACTATAAAAGATTTTCGGATGCCCATCCCAAACATCCGTACAATATACTGGCTATAAATTCAATAGACGCAATAGATAATATAAAAGTAGGAAAGAAATATGTCGACTTCTCTGCTCCTGATATGGACGGAAAACAAATAAAACTGTCGGATGAGATTGCAGGAAAGGTTGCCCTGCTAGATTTATGGGCTACTTGGTGCGGCTCTTGTATCAGACACAGCAGAGAGATGATTCCTGTTTACAATGAGTTTAAAGACAAGGGATTTACAATTGTTGGTGTTGCAGGGGAATTTAAAAGTACCGACAAGCTGGTGAAGTTTATGGAAAAAAATAAATGGGCTTGGCTAAACCTCGTAGAACTCGACAGACAAAACAATATATGGCAAAAATATGGTGTCGATAATTCCGGTGGTGGTATATTCCTAATTGATAAAGACGGCACTATCATAGCCATAAACCCGACAGCCGAAGAAGTACGAAAAGAACTAGACAAAAGGCTGAGATAATTTGCTGATGTGATAATGCAATGTTGAATCGTTGGATTGTTTAAAAATGCTGTATGCCGTACGCTTTAGGCTATAAGCGAACAGCCGATAAACGTTCGTCATTGCGAGGAGCTGGCGACGTGGCAATCTCTACCTATAAAGAACAGATTGCCACGCTACCGCTCGCAATGACGGGAAAATGTAGATACTACGATATTACAATGCTGTGATGTAGGCTGTTTATGGCTGCAAGCCATAATTAATTCAGCCCGTGGCATCGCCTTGGGGATAGAGATAACAGGAGAATATGCGCCCTGAAAGGGCTGTATAGATAACAAAAGCCTACAGCTTATTGCAAAAAAACAAACACATGAAACCAACAACTAAAATCTCAATGCTGCTACTTTTTGCAGCGACTCTATTCAGCTGTACATAAGGGGATAAACGAAAGATTTTTGAAATACCTTTGTCCCAACATGAAGGCTATGGTCATTTTTATCTAGTCTCAAAAGGAATTAATTATTACTCAAAAGATAAAAATAATTCATGAAAAGGAACTTTCTTGACCACAACAGGAGTATCTATAGAATGGACAGATATTAAACATAGAGACATCAAGAATGGAATTAAAGACTCTATGGCAATGAGGAATGCTATCAGCGTGTATTGTGAGAGATTTATCGATAATAAATAAGCGTCAATATTCCGATATTCATTGAAGATATGAGCCGTTTTACGTTGTTCTTTTGTAGTTTATATCAGTATTCTACGGCAGAGTCTAGAGAAGAATAATTTATCATAGTTGTTATTTATCGTAGTTGCTGATACTATGTGTTTTATCAATAGGAATACGGCAATTATTTACATATCATTGGGAGAATAAATATTTACACATGAGATGGGCAACTACCATAATAGCGGTGTTGTTGCCACATTTAGTCTTCTCTCAAGGGTTGATTGGTATCTGGAATGAGAATTTTAATGACGATGGTATTGGATATTGGGGTGGCGGGCAGAATATGCCAAACTCGCTTACATGGACACTGAATGTGGATGCTTGCTCGTTTGTCGACGCAAACGATTATGTGAAGACTGTGTCCACCGGAGGAGGTCGACTTGAAGCACGAGATTGTAACGGAGAAGCCGTCTGGACAAGCGATACCATTTTTGTTGTTTCCGATAGTCTTGTATTGTCGCTTGACGTCAGCGAAACAGGCTCAGGGAGTAATGCCTCAAATAAGTATGTGTCTGTGAGTGTGAATGTTGACGGCACTATCTACAATTTATCCCAAAATAGTCTGCTGCAAGGAAATTTCGGAAAACAAAATATTGAATATTCTTTTACTAGCTCCATGTTCTGTATTATTTCGATAAAAATACTAACAGGATATTCGAGTGACAAGCTGATTATTGACAATATTCTACTTAGAAAATATCAAGAGACAGAAGCTCAAACATTAAGCATTACGTCAATCCCTCTGATTGTGCCTAGCAATGAAAGCTTTAGCATAGAAGCCGTAATTACTGATACTTTGGGAAACCGTGCGACGACATTTAATGGGACAGCACGTATTGAGGAACTAAACTCGAATGCCAATATCAATAATGGTCTGGCACAATGGAACAATCTGCAAATAAGTTCAGCAGGATTAAAATTTCTAACGTTCATTGCTGAAGATGAGACGTTTACTGCCACAGACTCACTAATGGTGATTAATTCCATACCGACTTTGCTTAGTGATGATTTCAGTTCTTTCAATAGCAATATATGGCAAGAGGATACTGCTTGGATAATTGCAGACAAAAATGGAGAATCAATGTTGCAGCATAATCCAAACAGCGAAGGGAATGAGAACTGCTTGTGGACAAAGCCCATGAATATTGATTTAGTCAAGGACTTGCAGTGGCAATTTGAGTTTCAAAATGGAAATTGGGATCCTTCATCATCAAATAAATTTGCCTTTGTACTCCTTGCTGATAATGCTTCCGACAATTATTCGGGTGTGGCTTGTGGCGTAAATATCAAAGGCTCCGACGATTTATTGAAACTGTGGCAAATTGAAAACGGCAAGCCTGTAAAACTACTATCATCTTTGAGCTTGGATGTCAACGCCAATATGTATTGTAAGGTTTATGTAGGCAAAAATGTAAATAATGAATGGTGGCTATGTGCGGAAGACAGTATAGGTAATAGGTTCTTATCTCTTGGAGAGCAGTTTTTGCCCTATTATCCCTGTCAATATGCAGGTTTTATTTTTCGTTGTACTGCCACACGCAGGGGACTGCTATGGTTTGATAATATTAAAATCAGTGGAAGCAGAATCCCCTTTGCACTTGAAAATATTACTGTCCTATCCGAAAACAAACTGCTGCTGACTTTCAACGAAGACCTTGCAACTCAGAACTTCACGGCAAGGGTGAGGCTTACAAATACTAAAAACGATGCACTGATTATCACCAACTTCACGCAAATAGGAAGCTCCTCGCTGGAACTAAGTTTCGACAACGACAACTCCGATTTTTTATTGACTCTGCACTTGCAAGGCGTGGAGTCGGCTGACAGTCATACGATTGACAGCAGCCTGCAAGTGATAATTGCTATTCCGCCAAAAGTGGGAGAGCTTATTATCAGCGAGATATATGCACAAGCCGATTCATCATCCCCACTTCCAAATAGCGAGTATGTGGAGATAGTAAACTTAGGAGACTTCCCCATCCTGCTCGATAGCTGCCAACTAAGAGCGGGAAGCAGAGCTGCTGATTTTCAGATGGATACTATCCTCCCGAATGAGTATAAAGTTTTGGTCGACATGGCAGATAGTGGCTTGTGGAGTAGCTACGAGGATGTAATATGCTTACAATCAATGCCTAGCCTGTCGAACACCGGAGCATTGCTGAGTATCTATAATGCCCTCGGCGATACAATTTCGAGTGTGGAGTACAGCAACAAATGGCACTCCACAACAGCTCAACGAAAGGGATGGGCTTTGGAACGAATAGACCTGCACCGAGATTGCGGACACAAATACAA
>JBKEAJ010000055.1:0-12612 GCA_047972135.1 Bacteroidales bacterium
CGGAGAAGTAGTGATAGTTCCTCCTGGCTGGGCGCATGCCACAATTAGTGCCGACCCTAGTCAGCCTCTGACTTTTGGTGCGTGGTGCGACAGAGACTATGGTTTCGACTACGAGGATGTACGAGCCCACAAGGGACTGTCATGGTTTCCTATATTGGATGACAAAGGGAGCCTAAATTGGCAGAGAAACGAGAACTATCGAGAGTCGGAATTGATTATAAAAAGCCCTGAGAAGTACGAAAATTTAGGCATAGTGAAAGACAAATCCATTTACGAGAGCTTTGAGGAAGACCCAAAGCGGTTTTTATATGTTCCACGCCCACAATTGAAATCTGAAATCTGGGAAGGATTTATTCCCTGAAAAAAGTAAATGAAACGAGCCATGAGACAAGTCTCACACAGAAGTATGATTAAAAACAGCAAATATACACACATGAAAACACATCATCTTAAATTAACAAGAATCGTCTTTGCCCTGCTAGTTGCGGCATCGACACCAAGATTACATGCACAGGACTACCAAACCTACAATATCGATGCCACTTCGGTGGGCAAAGAAATAGTATCCGGTGATTTTGGCATGGGTACAAATCACGACACAAAAGGACATAGTTTTTCTGTGAATAACTACTATATGATAAAGGACGGTAAACCTTGGTTTCCTGTGATGGGCGAGTTGCAGTACAGCCGTTATCCTAGAAATATGTGGGAAGATGCCATACTGAAAATGAAATCCGGAGGTCTTGACATCATAGCTACTTATGCTTTTTGGCTTCATCATGAGGAGGTAAAAGATGAATTTGATTTCTCTGGAAGACGAGATTTGCGTGCATTTTTAGAATTATGTAAGAAGCATGATATGAAGGTTTTACTACGCATCGGACCATGGGGACACGGTGAGGTAAGAAACGGCGCATTCCCCGACTGGGTGCAGTCTATGCCCTCAACACGCAGCAACGACCCCGAATATCTGAAATATGTCGAAAGAATATACACGCAGTATTATAAGCAATGCGATGGTTTGCTGTTCAAGAACGACGGACCTATTGTGGGCATACAGCTAGAAAATGAATATGGTGGCGACCCTAGCCACATTGTAGAGCTAAAGCGATTGGCAAGGAAAGTCGGCTTCGATGTTCCCTACTACACTGTTACGGGCTGGAACAATGTTCGCATTCCCGACAAAGCAGTACTACCGGTGCAAGCCGGCTATGCCGATGCGGCATGGTTTGGAGGTACACAGCAACTTCCGCCAAACGAACAATTCTTGTTTATGACAGGAATACCTATCAACACAGGTGTCGGCACAGATGTATTGCCGGTGTTAGAGGTTTATGGTGGCAGGACTTATAATCCCTCTGATTATCCATGGCTGACTGCGGAGTTGGGTTTAGGAATGTTTGTAGGCATGAGGCGTCGTCCTATTATCACGCGCCAAGATGCTTTGTCCTTAGCGATTGTAAAACTTGCAGGAGGAGCCAACTGTCTGGGGTATTATATGTATCACGGAGGCACAAATCCTCAAGGTAAGTTGAGTACATTGGAAGAGCCCGGCTGTGCAAAGATGTCTTATGATTTTCAACCTGCTGTGGGCGAATTTGGCGAAACCAATCCAAAATACATGGAGACAAAGCTCATACACTACTGGCTTCACGACTTCGGGGAGCAGCTTTGCTCAACTATTCCTGCAATGCCACAGGAGCGTCCGACGGGAGTCGAAGATGTCAAGACCTTTAGGTGTATGACTCGTACCGATGGTACTTCGGGCTATCTGTTTTTCAGTAACTATCAGCGTTATGTGGAAAATAAAGATTTAGGCATACAAATCAATATGAAACTGAAAGATGGCAATATGCTAATCCCCAACGAGCCAATAGTTGTGCCGAAAGACTGCGCTGGAATATGGGCTGTCAATCTAAATATGTCTAACGATGTCAAGCTGAAATATGCGACCACACAGCTTATCTGCAAAATTCCGTCGGAGGATGGCGACACATATTTCTTTTTTGCCCACGACGGATTGAGAGCCGAATATAATTTTGATGCTAAGACCGTTAAGCGCATTGCCAATAGTGGCGAAGGTATCAAAACAAGTGAAGTTAAAGGACAATATATTGTTGAGCTCGAAAAGCCAAATAAAAGCAACATATTGGTAGTAGAGGCTACTGACGGGCGAAGATTTAAAATCTGCACTCTCAGCAAGGACGAGGCAATGCAAACATTCAGGTTCAAGGATTTATGGGGACAGCCTCGCTTGGTGATAGCAGAGGGAGATGTTCTTATTAATGGCGACTCGCTGTATATTCAGCGAATTGCAGAGGCTTCGGGAGATGTGCACATTTTCCCTGCAACAAAGAATATAAGCATCAACGGCAATAATGTAGAGCTAAAAGAGGATGGCATTTGGGGAAAATGCTCGTGGACACTTCCCAAAAAAACAGTCGACATAGAGCTTACAAAAACAAACGAAGGCTATGAGCTGTTAGTGCCAAGCAATTCAATGAAAGGCATTTACGACGTATTTCTTGATTTCGACTGGACAGGTAATACTTTGGAAGCATATAAGGACGGCAAATTATTTTCAGACTATATCTATTACGGACCACACTTCCGACCTAGCGTTAAACATTGGGGAACAGACATTTTAGACACAAAAGTGAAAATCAAAAGCAGCCCAATTAGCTCTAAGACAGAATGTTATATCGAGCCTAAGTATAGACCTGATTTTTCAAAGCAGGATGCTTATTCCGACATTAACAAAATCACTCCCCTACCTCAGTACAGAGTAGTATTAGTAGCAAAGGAGTAAGAAACTATATTGCGAGCATAGCGTGGTAATCTGATTATGTGGAAATTAGGAAAAAATATTATGTTAGAAATACATTAGTTTCGGCTAATATTCAGAAAAAGTTAAGATAACATTTACTTTACTTTTGAAGTATAGATTTCATTAATTGACTTAAAACCTGGCACATGATGAAAAGACTCACACATACAATCACTACATTTCTAATAATCTGCGCATTATCGCCATTTGCAATAAATGGACAGAGCAACATAAAGATAGAGAAGTATCTTGACACACAAGTTCCTATTGAGGAGCGAATAGACGATTTGCTACAAAGGTTGACATTAGAAGAGAAAATCAATTTGTTACACGGCAATGTCAGCAAGCACACTCCCGGTCGCTTTCTTGCAGGGGGGCTACCCGCATACGGCATTCCTCAAATCAGCACATTGGACGGACGTCAGGGCGTAAGAACCTTTGATGGGACACTGACGACAGCCTTACCGTCAACACTCTCATTGTCATGCACATGGGATAAAAAATCTGCTTACGAATACGGAGAGTTGCTTGCCGAAGAAATGTTAGCGGTAAAGTCCAATGTACTATTTGCCCCCATGATAAATCTCGTGCGCACTCCTTTGGGGGGACGGAATTTCGAGAATCTCGGAGAAGACCCTATATTGGCAGGGAAAATAGCTGCATCCTATATAAATGGCGTACAGAGCAAGAACGTAGCAGCCTGTGCTTGCCTCATTGTTGCCAATGATTATGAAAAACAACGCCACTTTACAAGTTCAAACATGGACGAAAGGACTTTGCGTGAGGTTCATCTGCTTCCCTACGAAATAGCTTCGAGCGAGGGAAATGTCTGGACAATGATGCCCGCAAACAGCTTACTAAATGGCATTCATTGTGCGCAAAACAAAACTCTCCTACAAGACATAATGAAAAACGAGATAGGTTTCGACGGAGTGATGATTACCGACTGGAGAGCTGCCTACGAAGCAGAGTCTACAGCCTTAGCTGGGACAGACATAACAATGGGCTTTTGTGCTTACGTCTTTGGCGACGGTACACTCTTGCAAGCTGTCAAAGAGGGAAAAGTTCCCATGGAAATAATTGACGATAAGGTTCGCAGGGTCTTACGTCTGTACATAAGAACCGGAATGCTCAATCCCGAGATTCTCGACAAAGGCTCTATCGACACAAAAGAGCATAGGGCTTTTGCTCGCAAAGTGGGAGCTGAAGGAATGGTTTTGCTGAAGAACAAGAAGAATATACTACCGATAGACCTAACAAAGAAACCCAAAATATTGCTTACAGGACCGGGAGCAGACATCGTTGCCAAAGGTACAGGCTCGGGCAATGTACATTCCAAGATCAGCATATCCCCCCTTGAAGGTCTTCGGGCAGAGATTGGCAATAAAGCAGAGCTGATTTATGAAATCAACAAAATATCAGACACGAACTATAATGATTTGGAGGAAAAAGCAAAAGATGCCGACTATGTGCTGTACTTTGCCGTCAGCGGAAGATATGCAGAAGGCAGCGTGCTAACAGATATGAATTTACCGGGCAATCAAAACGAAGCAATCAAGCGACTGGCTCGCAATAATAAAAATGTAATTGTGGTGCTGATGACTGGTTCTGCCGTTTCTGTCGAGCCTTGGATAGACGACATCCCTGCCGTGTTAGGAGCATGGTTTGCAGGACAAGCCACCGGCGAGGCAATATCTGACATTCTTACAGGCAAAGTAAACCCTAGCGGCAAATTGAGTTTCACGATGGCAAAGAAGCTATCAGACTATCCGGTTCATAATTTAGAAGAATGGCCTGCACAGCTAGTCATTGATAAAGACCCTGGCGAAGCACCTGTATCAAGGGAGGAACGCAAGGCAATACACGCATTTTCAGGCGAATACAAAGAAGGCGTACTCGTTGGACATCGATGGTTTGATACGCAAAACATCACTCCTCGTTTCGAGTTTGGTTTTGGACTAAGCTATACATCTTTTGAGTTTTCAGACCTTATAGTAAATCAAGTGAATGACTCTATTACAGCAGAGTGTAGTGTTCGCAATACGGGTAAACGCGAAGGTGCAGAGGTCGTTCAGTTGTATGTTTCGTTCCCAAAATCCTCTGTTGAGAGCCCCCCCTTAGAGTTAAAAGGTTTTGAAAAAGTCTTCCTAAATAAGGGGGAAGCCAAGAGAGTAAAAATTACTTTAGCAAAATCGCGGCTATCGTATTATGACACAGACAAAAAGAAATGGGTGTTGCCCTCCGGAGAGTACAAACTCATGTTGGGAAATTCAAGTCGCAACATACTATTAAACAGCAGGATAATTATAGAAGAAAGACAATAGATATTAGTAGTTAGACAAGCAGCCAATAACAATGCGAAATACAAATTTAAAAATAGCAGTCAAAATTATACTCTCTGTTTGGTTCTTGTTTATTTGTAATTCATGTCAAACAAATAATACAGAAAAACGGAAAACAATATCTCTCGACGGCAATTGGGATATTGCAAAAGGAGTGATTGACATAAAACCCGACAGCTACGACAAAACAGCGAGAGTACCGGGACTGATTGACGATCTGCCATTTACAGCCGACAGCGAGGCAAAAGATAATGAAAGCATCAAGAATCAGGGTGCTTCGTTAAGGCATCTGCCCGACAGCATGTCCGACAATGCCTATTGGTATCGCACCACTTTCTCAGCACCTGACTATAAGGCAGATATACAACAATTGAATTTGCGTAAAGTAAAATACGGCTCAAGCATATACATCAACGGTCAAAAAGTTAAAGAACACTCTTACAACTTCACTAGCAATCTGGTAGATATTACTCAGTATCTGAAGAAAGACAGCATCAACACATTGGAAGTATGCGTAGGAGCAGAGCGTTTCAACAAGCTTGCAAGCACTGTCAACGGTTTCGATTTCGAGAAAAGAAAATATATTCCAGGCATATACGACCGTGTTACTCTCAGCTCTGCATCTGCACCTTTTGTTGCAAATGTACAGATTGCCCCAAAGATAGACGACAGCAGCATTGACCTTGAAACAGAGCTATTTAACCCGAAAGACAGAAGCATAACAGGCAATATAGTTTTTCGGGTAAAGGAGAAATCGACAGGCAAGATAGTAGCAGAGGAGAAAGCGGCATTAAGTACCATCAAAGAAGGGGAAACAGTAAAGAGAAGGGACAAAGTTGTTATTCCCGATGCTCACTTTTGGTCGCCCGAAACTCCGTTTTTATACACTCTTGAGGTGGAGACCGACGGAGACCTTTACAGTACTGTCTTTGGAATGCGAGAATTTCATTTCGATCCCAAAACCAAGAAGCCGATGCTCAACGGGAAACCATATTATCTGCGAGGAACAAACATCTGCATGTATCGTTTTTTTGAAGACCCCGAGCGAGACAATAAACCATGGGATGAGCAGTGGGCACGCAAGGTAATCAGATCTTTCAAAAATATGGGATGGAACTCTTGCCGCTACTGTATTGGCTTCCCACCCGAATTATGGTATGAGATTGCCGATGAAGAAGGCTTGTTGGTACAAGACGAGTTTCCGATATGGACTTTGGGTTTCCCCCCTGAATATTGGACTTTAAGCGAATTATATCCACAATTCAAAGATTGGCTGAGGGAGCGATGGAATCATCCTTGCGTAGTTATTTGGGATGCTCAGAACGAATCAGCTTTAGGCGATTTAACGGCAAATCTCATCGACTCGGTACGAGGCTTAGACATGTCCGACCGTGCTTGGGATAACGGTTGGGACAAAGGCAGACGTACGACCGACCCATTCGAAGTGCATCCCTACTTATTCTACAATCCTAAAGAAGCACCTCAGGCATCAAAATTTCGAGTGAGTGAGTTGTCTCAGTTAGTTCCCGAGCCTGCGGCAGTAGGCGGAAAAATCGGAGGAGCTAGAATAAGAAATACAGAAAAACAGCCTCTCATAATCAACGAATATGATTGGCTCTGGCTAAATCGCGATGGTTCGCCATGTTCTCTGACTAAAAAAAACTATGCTGCTTTGCTTGGCGAAAATGCAACACCCAAGCAGAGACGAGAATTATATGCCCGCTACACAGCTATGTTTACGGAGTTTTATCGTGCTGGCAGGAAGGTGGCAGGAATACAGCACTTCTGTGGGCTTGGCTACTCCAATCCTCCTGACGGAGAGACTTCAGACCATTTCACTGATTTAGAGGATGTTGTAATGGAGCCACACTATGTAAAATATGTAGGCAACGCTTTTTCACCCGTCGGGATAATGATAAATCTGTTTGAGCCGAGATTTGAGTCAGGTAAAGAAATTGAAGTTCCTATCAATCTGATTAATGACACTTACGATGATTGGTCGGGGAAGATAGCAATAATACTTTGCGACAGAGAAGGCAAAGAGCTTTACTCAACAAGTATAGAATCAAAAGTAGTGGGATTAGCAGTAATCTCAACATCAAGCACTATCGACCTCCCTGAGCAAAGTGGTGAGTATGAGCTTATAGCAACAATAAATTACAAAGGTAGAGATGTCAGTACGTATCGGAAGATATACCTTAGCAATTAATGCGATATAGAAACTCAAATTACTAATATTAAATCCAAGTTTATGAAAAAAAGCAGACATTTATTAGAAGGAAATTACATTCGTAGCAGCTTCGCAAAGTTGTTCACGAAAGTAATTGCTATGCTGGTTCTTGGCTTTGTACCCTTTGTCAGTGCTGCAGAGAGTCGAGCATCAGGCACAGAACGTCAACTCACTGCTACTCAACAACACAGCATAAGAGGGACGATAACAGACAATAACGGAGAGCCTATGGCGGGTGTGTCGATTTTCATTAAGGGTACAACCACCGCTACGGTGAGCGACGTAGATGGCAAATACCAACTGAGTCAAGCAAAAACAGGTGATGTATTGGTCTTTTCATTTATCGGTATGGCAACTAAGGAAATCGCCATAGAGCAACAATCTGAATTGAACATACAGATGAAAACTGATGCCATTGGTTTAGAGGAAGTTGTAGCTATCGGTTATGGTACACAAAAGAAAGTTGATCTTACGGGTGCAGTATCTTCAGTAAAAGCCGACAAATTGGAGAATATTCCTACTCCAAGCATAAACAGGGCACTTCAAGGACAAACTTCAGGTGTCTTTATATCTTCCAACGATGGTTCGCCTGGGGGAGGAACAACAGTGAGAATCAGAGGTTATGGCTCACTCCAAAGCGGAAACGGTCCCTTGTATGTTGTAGACGGTATTCCTATTTCAGGAGATATTGAAGAGATCGTCAATCCCAACGACATTGAGAGTGTAGACGTACTAAAAGATGCTTCGGCAGCATCTATCTACGGGTCTCGTGGAGCAAATGGCGTGATAATGGTAACAACAAAGAGAGGGAAGGTCGGCAAAGCTACCGTTACTTTCAGTTCTTATGTAGGAACCCGTAATCCGTCCAAGAATCCGGAACTTCTTAATGCCTCTGAGTGGGCTCAATTACGTATTGATGCCTATGCTAATGGCACTGGAGAAAGCCCTGGTGATGAATTTCTAAATAACCCAGTATCAAGCTGGGGAGAAGGTACCGACTGGTGGGATGTTCTAACACGCACAGGGATAGTACAAAACTACAATTTATCGATAACAGGAGGTAGCGAGAAATTTACTTACAACACAAGTCTCGGATACTTTGCTGACGAGGGTTGGATAGAAAAGACAGACTACGATAAAATCAACTTTCGAATCAATACTGATTACACTCTGAGTAAATACGTAAAAGTCGGCAATAGCCTATCAATTTCCAACGACCAAAGAAATATGGTAACAGTGAATACTGCGGAGAATTCGGGGTTTGTATCTTCAGTGTTTCAGATGGATCCTATAACTGCCATTTATAAGACCGATGCAGAGATGGCAGCCGATGTTGATGCAGGTTTAACCACCGCAACAAATCCTTGGAGTATCTATAAACAGTCTATATATACAAACCGACCCAACATAGCAGGACAACTATCTCGTCAAAGTCTGGGCGATAATAACGACTTACGCATATTTGGTGATATTTTTATAGAAATTGAGCCTATAGAAGGACTAAAATTCAAGAGTGATTTTGGTCTAAATATGCAAAGAAGTGATGCTACAAGTTTCTCACCTGAATACTGGATAGGACCCAACGACAATAGTCTACAAAACAGCGTATCAGCAAGTATGTCAAAAAGAAATGACTGGGTATGGAATAATATTCTCACCTATAACAAAAAAATCAAGGGACACGATTTTACCATTATGGGAGGAATGACCTCCGAAGAGCGTTATTACAGAAATGTGGGAGGTAGTAAAAATAATATTCCTGCAAACGACGAAGCCCTATGGTATCTTGATGCTGCCACTGAAGGCGACAATATTTCAGGTGGAGCTTCTAAAAGCAGGATGATATCTTACATAGGCAGAATAAATTACTCATATCTAGGTAAATATCTGTTAACTGCAAATATCAGACGAGACGGTTCATCTCAATTTGCAGACGGATATAAATGGGGAGTATTTCCATCATTTTCAATAGGTTGGAGGATTTCCGACGAATCTTTCTTTAAAAATTTAAATCTCACAGCTATTAATAGCATTAAACTCCGTGGCGGCTGGGGACAACTTGGAAACCAAAATATACCTGCCAACTCTTACATAACCTTGCTGAGCGGAAATAACAACGATCAATACCCTTTTGGCTATGACGAAAACCTTACTCAGGGATACCGTCCCGCAAACGCAGGTAATACCGAGATTCAGTGGGAAACTCACGAGCAAACTAACATAGGTATAGACATTGCAATGTTTGACAGCAGATTTGCATTTTCGGGAGAATATTACATCAAAAACGTTAAAGACATGATTCTAGGCTTGCCTGTACCTGTATATTCAGGACAACCTTCACCGCTTGTAAATGCAGGGACAATGCAGAATAAAGGTCTAGAGTTGAGTCTAGAGTATCACAAGAATGAAGGTAAATTCACCTATTCCTTAGGAGCAAATATCAGCTTTAATAAGAACAAAATTACAAGTCTTGCAGGAGGTGAACCCTTAGCCAGTGGTAATTTTAGAGCAGGGAATGCCACACTCACAGAAGAAGGAAGAGCAGTATCCGAATTCTACGGTTGGAAAGTGGAAGGAGTTTTCCAGAATCAATCAGAAGTGGATGAAGCAAATGCCAAGGCTAAGGCTTCGGGCAACGGCGATTACTATCAGTCGTCAGGAACAGGTGCAGGAGACTTTAAGTTTGTAGATTTAGACGGGAATGGTATAATCAATAACGATGACAAAACCTTTATCGGCTCTCCGCACCCTGATTTTTTTTACGGTTTCAACGCAAATCTAAGTTATAAGAATTTCGAGTTAAGCATGCTATTTCAAGGAGTCTATGGCAATGAGGTATTTCTTGCCGACAAATATTATAGTTGGAATCCTGATGGCATGTTCAACTTACCCAAAGATGTCTACGAAAGTGTGTGGACAGGCGAAGGTAGTACAAACTCTATGTTTAGAGTGAGCAATGACAACTCTAACAACAATATCCGTATCTCTGACTGGTATGTAGAGGATGGTAGTTATCTAAGACTAAAGAACATAGAGCTAGCTTATAATATTCCTTCTCATATACTTAGTAAACTTATGATTAGTAGAGTCAAAATATTTGTTTCTGCCGAGAATTTATTTACCATCACAGCATTCCCGGGTTTGGATCCTGAGACAGGGGAAAACCATGGAACTCTGTCTCTAGGTGTTCAGCAATATATTTATCCTGTTTCTAGAACCTTTATAGGCGGAATAAGACTTACCTTATAAATTTAAACTCAATACAAAATGAAGAATTTTAATAAATACAAGTTCAAAGCCATAATAATCCTATTATCGGGTTGGTTGCTATTGGGCGGATGTTCAGAGTCCTTTCTTGACATCTCCCCTCTTGGGCAGCAAAGTGAGGAAGCATTTAATCCTGAGTCTGCTGTTGTTGCGTGCTACAATGCGCTAAATCCCTATAACTTACAATGGCAAGTTTGGCATCATTATTATCTTGGTGAAATGATTACCGATAATTGTTATAAAGGAGGTTTATCAAATGATGCCCCGTCTGCGCTGATGTTAGCACAGAACTCTACTTTGCCCGACAATGATTTTGTTTTGAAATATTGGCGAGTTTGTTACCAACAGATATACCGTCAAAACTGGACTCTCAAAGGCTTGAACAGCATGACTACGATTACTGATGAAGCAAGAAACAGTATGGCGGCAGAAGTGAAATTTCTAAGGGCTTACAGCTACTTTATGTTGGTACGTGCTTTTGAAAATGTACCCTTAATTACAGAACCTCTCTCTGTTTCTGAGATAAAGGTAGATAAATCGCCAGGGACTGAGGTATGGGCACAAATTGAGAAAGACCTAAACGATGCTATTCCTTATTTAAAAAAGCGAAGCGAAATGACCATCTCGAAGGATTTTGGCAGGGCAACAAAAGGAGCCGCACAGACTTTGCTTGCCAAAGCGTATTTATATCAGAAGAAGTATGCTGCATGCGAGAGCACTGCTAGCGAAGTTATCAATTCTGGAGATTATTCTTTAAGTCCTGATTACAAAGATGTATGGAGCGGAGCAAGCGAACACGGCGATAGTGGGACAATCTTCGATATTGTATATACATCAAGCGATATAGGACGACATATTTCTTACTGGGCAATATCGCAACGAAGTCGCAATTGGAGAGGATGGGGACTCAACTGCCCCTCATTAGATCTTTTGAAAGAATTTGAACAAGAACCTGGAGATCCTCGTATTATATGGACATTCCAATTTAACGGTGACATTTCCGAGGGACGAACAATAAGCAATGAAGGTTATGACAATCCTGACTTGATGCACTGTCGAAAGGCATGGAATGCCTTGTCAAAAGACCCTACCAACGGCAAGTATGGAAAGAACTACAAGGTGCTTCGCTATGCCGATGTATTGCTGATGTATGCCGAGGCAGCTAATGAAACTGGACATACAGCAGAAGCACTCGACAAACTTAATATGGTACGTAAGCGAGCTCGTGAATCTAGCATTACCGACTCGGAGAGAGAGTTTATTAATTACACACTTCCTGATTTGCCGGTCGACCAAAGAGTGCCAGATGTCGCAACAAGCAATAAAGACGAACTACGAAATGCAATATGGCACGAGCGCCGCTTGGAATTTGCCACCGAAGGCAATCGTTTCTTCGAGCTTGTTCGACAAGGAAGAGCAGGCGAGGTAATGCGTTCTTACGAATCTAGGGGAGGGAAGCAGGGTTACGGTAGAAACTTCGATGATGAGAAAAACGTGCGTTGGCCTATTCCACAAGTAGATATTGATCAAACACTTGGTGTATTAACACAGAATCCGAAATATTAGTCACACACTAGAACCCATTTAGGACGGGGAATATACTCCGTCCTTTTTTTCACCTCTTCACAATGCCGAAGCAAATGATTTTGATGATATTATCTACACTTTTCTGGAGGTTTGTGTGTCCGTAGCTACCTGCCGACAGGGGCATTTTGAGTCCTTTGATGGCTGTGGTTATTCCGGTAGCGGCAAGCGAGAAGTCATATACTTCAAATTCGCCTTGTCTCACACCTTCGATGAGTATTCTTTTAATCATTCGTATTTCCTCACGGTCATACTTACCCATAATATTATCAATAAATTCCTTTTCGGGTTCGTCCTTACCGAGTGCGTTATAGAGGTTTGAGAGTCCACGGAAAGTCATTAGTTTCGTTATTATATACTCA
>JBKEAJ010000056.1:0-12356 GCA_047972135.1 Bacteroidales bacterium
ATGACCGGATTATTCATTGTGTAGCAGTACGGTGAGTGTGCGGGATATTTCTCTGCCTGCGGGTCAACCCCATACCACAAACTAATATGTGGATTGTAGTAACGTGCCCCATAATAGTAAAGCCCAGTTTCCTCATCAAGCTCCTTACCATTAAAGAGATACGGCGTATTATTTACATCATATTGCTCACACTCGGCATAGTCAAAGTGAAACTTGGCTCTGCGCTCGCTTATCGCAAAATTCCAAGTATTATTACGTTCTTCAAGGAAGACCTCGCCGAGATGTCCGCCTATATGATATGTATTTACTGTTTGCATCTCGTTTATAATTAACCATTTACAATTCACCATTAAAACGGCTGTTCCTCGCTTTTTATTCTTCATTATTCAACATATCTGGACTATTGCCAGCTGTTTGTGCAATCCATGACCAATCTAGTCGTTTGTTGCAATAACATCCTGATTCATCAAAAACTTGTTAATTTCAATTGCTGTGCGCCGCCCGTGATTCAATGCTCGCACCACAAGACTTGCACCTGTGGTACAGTCGCCCGTAGCAAAAATCTTATTGTTGTTGGTCAGGCCGGCTTCCCTTGTCGCAATGTTGCCTCGATTGTCATAATCTATGCTCATGCAGTCGAGCAAGCCCTCGTGGATAGGCTGCGTGAAGCCCATTGCGAGCAACACCAAATCAACTTCCACTATATGCTCTGTACCCGTTTTTTCGTTGAGCTGCATTCTGCCATCTTCGACTTTTGTCCATTCAACTTCAACTAGTTCTACTCCTGTTATTTTGCCGTTCTCCCCAATAAAACGCTTCGACGATAGGCTCCACCGCCTCTCGCATCCCTCTTCGTGCGACGACGAGCTGCGCAAAGTATTAGGCCAATAGGGCCACGGATTGTTGTCGCCTCGTTCTTCAGCAGGCTTCGGCATTATCTCTATCTGCATGATGCTGTCCGCTTTTTGACGTACTGATGTGCCGACACAATCAGAGCCAGTGTCGCCACCACCAATTACTAATACTCGTTTGCCTTTTGCTGTAATAGTCTCAGTGTCAGTGAAATTCTCACCTCTGATGAGCTTGTTCTGTTGTTTGAGAAAGTCTAAAGCAAAATGCACTCCGTCTAAATCTCTACCCTCGATGGGAAGGTCGCGAGGTTGCATCGCTCCTACTGCAAGGCAAACAGCATCATAGTTATCCAGCAAGTCCTCGTTTGAAATATCAACTCCTGCTTTTGTGTTGAGCCTGAAGTTAATGCCCTCTGCTTCAAATATCTCTATGCGCCTGTTTACCACCGATTTATTGAGTTTGAAGTCGGGTATGCCGTAGCGCAAAAGTCCGCCTGCCGCATCGTCTTGTTCGATAACATCTACCGTATGCCCGAGTTTATTAAGGATGTCGGCAACCGATAAGCCAGAAGGACCGCTGCCGATAACTGCTACTTTCTTGCCTGTACGGGTCTGTGGCGGCTTTGGTACAACATGCCCTCGCTCATAAGCCTGCTCCATCACGGCTGCTTCATTTTCTCTGATGGTAACAGCCTCATTATGAACCGCCAGTACACACGCTTTCTCGCAGGGAGCAGGACAAACTCGCCCCGTAAACTCAGGGAAGCTATTGGTGCTTTGCAATATCTCACTCGCCAACTTCCAATCGCCTTTGTAGGCGGCATCCTGCCATTCGGGCATCTTGCTGTGTGTAGGGCATGCCCAGTGGCAAAAAGGTATCCCACAGTCCATACATCGTGATGCCTGTGCCTGTCTGTCTTCGATATTCAGCGTTTGCTCGACTTCGCCGTAGTCTTCAATTCTGTCGTGGACGGGACGATAGCCGCCGTCTTTTCTTTTTATTTCTATAAAACCTTTTGGATTTCCCATGATTTTTCTTTTTTATTCTTGGTGAGACGTTTCTTCCGTTGTGCCTTGAAGACGCTTTTTAATCTCTTGAAGTTTAGTCTCTTCAAGCACTTTCTTATATTCAAACGGAATTACTTTGATAAACTTGGGTAGATAGTGCTGCCAATTGGTTAGCACTTTCGATGCCACTGAGCTGTTGGTATTGATAAGATGCTGATTTATCAGTTCCTGCAATTCATAAATATCGTCGGTCTCTAATTTGTCCAGTGATACCAAACCCTTGTTGCAGTAGTAATCGAAATTACCTCGTTCGTCAAGTACGTAGGCTATGCCACCGCTCATACCTGCCGCAAAGTTACGTCCTGTCTTGCCAAGTACTACAACCCTGCCGCCTGTCATATACTCGCAGCAGTGGTCGCCAACACCCTCAATTACTGCTTTTGCTCCGCTGTTTCTCACAGCAAAACGCTCACCAGCAACACCTCTAACAAATAAATAGCCCGAAGTCGCTCCATAAAGAACAGTATTGCCAATGATGATATTGTCCTCAGGAATAAAACGACTTTGAACTGGTGGAACTACTGTTATCTTACCGCCCGACAAGCCTTTGGCAACGTAGTCGTTGGCATCGCCAACCAACTTCAAGGACAGGCCTTTCACGGCAAATGCCCCAAAACTTTGTCCTGCCGAACCCTTAAACTCGCAGTTGATAGTGTCGGGTGGCAGACCTGCCTCGCCATGGGCTTTGGAAATTACTCCCGAAAGCATTGCTCCCACTGTCCTGTCGGTGTTTTGTATGGGCTTGGCTAACCATGTCTTGCGCTTGGTCTCAATGGAGTCGTTGACTTCTACAATTATCTGATGGTCGAGAACCTGTCCGACGGTTTTTACGTCAGGCTCTACATTCTTAATAGCATTGGTTTTTGTTTCCTCAGGCATATATATAAGGGGAGAAACATCCAATGTTTTGTGCTTGCGGTGTTTTAAATCCTTGCGTGGCTCCAGCAAATCAGCTCTGCCGATTATCTCGTCCATGCTCCTATAACCAAGTTCTGCAAGGTGTTCTCTGACTTCCTCTGCTATAAACTTAAAGTAGTTGATAACATATTCTGCATGACCAAGATAGCGTTTCCTGAGTTTCTTGTTTTGTGTGGCTATGCCTGCCGGGCAAGTGTTGAGATGGCACTTGCGCATCATCACACATCCCAATGTTATCAGCACTCCGGTGGCAAACCCAAATTCTTCCGCTCCCAACAATGCCGAGTATACAACGTCCATACCTGTGCGCAACTGCCCGTCAGTTTGCAGCTTTATTCTGCCTCGCAGATTGTTCAGTACTAAAGTCTGCTGAACCTCTGCAACGCCTATCTCTAAAGGCATCCCGACGTGCTTGATGGAACTTTGTGGACTTGCGCCAGTGCCTCCCTCTGTCCCACTGATTACTATCAAATCGGCATTTGCCTTGGCAACTCCTGCTGCTACTGTGCCAACTCCATTTTGCGATACTAGTTTAACACTGACTTTTGCATTGGGATTGACATTTTTTAAATCGAAAATTAGCTGTGCCAAGTCCTCGATGGAGTAAATATCGTGGTGGGGTGGTGGCGATATTAAGGTAATACCCGGAGTAGAATTTCTCAACTTCGCTATAACTTTGTTCACCTTAAAACCCGGTAGCTGCCCACCCTCGCCAGGCTTCGCTCCTTGTGCTATCTTTATCTGTATCTCCTGTGCATTGGAAAGGTAGTTGGCAGTTACCCCAAAACGCCCCGACGCTATCTGCTTGATTTTACTGTTCTTGATAGAGCCAAAACGCAGAGCATCTTCACCACCCTCGCCAGTATTACTGCGTCCGCCAATGGTGTTCATGGCTATTGCTAATGCCTCGTGTGCCTCCTTGCTGATTGAACCGTAGGACATTGCGCCAGTGCAAAAACGCTTCATTATACTTTCTGTCGACTCGACCTCGTCTATGCTGATGGGGTTCTTCTTATGCTCAAACATTCCTCTGATGTAGTGAGGTGCTTTAACACGGTGGTTTACCAAATCGGCAAACTGTTTGTATTTTTTGTAATCGCCGGTTTTGGTAGCCCATTGTAACAAGGCTATTGCCTCAGGACTCCAAGAGTGTTCCTCTTTGCCAAAACGATAACTGTAAATGCCTAAGTTCTCCAAAAGATTTTCGTTCAGCTTCTTCTCAA
Source organism: Bacteroidales bacterium (assembly GCA_047972135.1). Classification (GTDB taxonomy): domain Bacteria; phylum Bacteroidota; class Bacteroidia; order Bacteroidales; family Prolixibacteraceae; genus JBKEAJ01. The sequence goes on from JBKEAJ010000056.1 coordinate 4,061, forward strand.
ATACCTCTTTGTGATTTTCCAATACTTCGTAGGCTATGTCGTTGAGTCTCAGTCCCTCAATCTTTGTTACTGTGCCTCTGAAATATTTATGTACTAGTTCGGAGTTCAATCCTAAAACCTCGTAGTTCCTCGAACCGTGATAACTTCTCAGGGTCGAAATACCCATCTTAGACATTATCTTCAAAAGACCCTTGTCTATCGCTTTCATATAGTGAGTGCGGGCTTTAACGTAGTCGTCGCCCAACTCCGTTTTTGCCTTCTCGTTGAGAATGGCAAATGCCATATATGGATTGATAACGCTTGCTCCGTAGGCAAGTAGCAAGGCAAAGTCGTTGACCTCGCGAGCATCTGCCGTCTCGACAATTATACCTACCTGCACACGCCTCTTGTTGTCGATAAGGTGCTGATTTACTGCTGCCACCGCCAATAATATCGGTATCGATGCTCGGTCTTTGGATACGGCTCTGTCGGTGAGAATGACAAAATTATTGCCCTCGTTGACAGCCTGCAACGCCTCGTCTAATACTTTCGTGAGGGCGGCAGTCATCTCCTCTTCTCCTTTGCTGACCTCGAAAGTTGTGTCTATGGTTTTGTGCGAAAACTCCTTGCGTACCAAGTCTTTTATCTTGCCTAAATCAGTATTGGTGATTATTGGAGTGCCAAATTTTATAAGACTGCATTGCTCCGCCGATTCCTCCAATAAGTTCTTATTCATCGAACCTATGTATGTGTCCAAAGACATTACAAGGCTCTCGCGCAAGGGGTCGATGGCAGGGTTTGTAACCTGTGCAAAGGTCTGCCTGAAATAACTGAATAATCTTTGCGGATGCTCCGATAACACAGCCATCGGTGTGTCGTTACCCATCGAACCGGTCGGTTCCTGCCCGTGCTTCGCCATGGGCATTATGATAGCATCAACATCCTCCTTGGAGTATTTGAATATCCGCATGTAGTCATCGTATTTGTCTCCTAACGAGGACGATACATGCTGCTTGGCATTCACGTCTTCTATCAATACACGACTTGCATCTAGCCAGTTTTTATATGGATTGCGACTGCTAAGCTGAGATTTTACATCGCTGTCGGGAATGATAATTCCAAATTTGGTATCGACCAACAAGATCTTACCCGGCTTTAAGCGTCCTTTTTCTACAATCGACTCGTCATCAAAGGTTTGTACACCCGTCTCCGAACCCATCACAATCAAATCACTGTCAGTGATAACATATCTTGACGGACGTAGCCCGTTGCGGTCGAGTGTTCCGCCGATAAAACGCCCGTCGGAAAATACTATCGAGGCAGGACCATCCCACGGCTCCATCAGCGTTGAATGATACTCGTAAAATGCCTTTAAGCTGTCGGGTATCGGATTTTTATCGTTCCACGATTCGGGTATCAGTATGCACAATGCGTGGTGCAGGCTGCGCCCAGTCTGATTTAGAAACTCCAAGGCATTGTCTAAGGAAGCCGAGTCGCTTTTGCCTGGTTCAATAATAGGATACAGTTTTTTGATGTCCTCACCAAAAAGATCGGATTGCAAGACTGACTCGCGAGCTCCCAACCAAAAGCGGTTGCCTTTTACTGTGTTTATCTCTCCGTTGTGAGCAAGCGTTCTGAAAGGCTGCGCCAAACTCCACGCAGGAAATGTGTTGGTGCTGAAACGGGAGTGTACCAAGGAAATAGCACTAGTGAAATTCTTGTCTTGAAGGTCAAAAAAATACTCCTCCACTTGGTCGGGAGTGAGCATTCCCTTATATATAATCGTGCGTGTGGAAAGACTGACAATATAAAAATCGTCCTTTTGGGGAATGTCAGACTTCCTAATCTTTTTCTCTATTTGTTTCCTGACTAAATATAGCTTGCTGTCAAGAACGTCGGACTCAAAGTTTCCCGTAACGAAAATCTGAATCGTAAAAGGCTCGCTGCGCTTAGCTATCTCTCCTATAACATCGCTGTTGACAGGAACATCGCGCGAGGCTATAAAATCCAATCCCTCGTCGGCAATGGTGCTTGTAACAACATCCATACACCGCCTTCTTGCTTCCTCATCACGGGGAAGAAAAACAAGTCCTGCGCCATAGCAACTTTCGGGGGGGAGATTTAAACCTTGGCTTATAAAAAAGCCGTGAGGAATTTGCGTCAATATACCTGCGCCATCACCTGTCTTGCCGTCGGCTCCTCTTGCTCCTCGATGGTCCATGTTGACTAAAACTTCCAAACCTCGCTTCACAATGTTGTGGGACTTCTGACCCTTGATATGCGCTACAAAACCAATACCACAGTTATCATGCTCATTTTGGGGCAGGTACAGTCCCTGAGCCTGTGGTGCATCTTTTTTTAATACACTCATAATTAATAAATTCTTCTAGGCGGGGCTTTTTCACTTCTAATTGTTACATTACCTCGTCTATTAGTTTCGATTTGCAAATATACACAATAAATTCGTAATAAACAAGAGGTGGAGAAGATGTTGAGTCGACGGTTTCCCACAAAATCTCAGAGAGAGTACTGATAGCTTCTGAACAACTCATTTCATCAATCCAAGTAGCTTTCACTTTTAGTATATAAGATGTAGCGTTGTCGCCGGGGTACGCTTCCTCTAGACAGAAGTCCAAAGGATAACAGTCGGATTCAGCCTTTTGTATGAAAGGTCTTAATTTTTTATTTAATTCTTTTCTATCCATTGTAATAATCCATTGTCAGCCCTTAATAATTCGATTAACTTTTCTACGTCTTCTTCTTTGTCCTTCATATAGCCACAAGGCTTATATCTACAGGTCTCATTCCAATGATTAAACAGTAAAGAGCTTACATCAAAAAAGGCTTTGTTTTCAGCTTTCTCAGTGTCAAATTGTATTTTGAATCCTCCAATCATCAATAGGTAATACAGATTGTGGGTTTTAAAAACCTTCCTTATTTCTGACACAGCGTTTGTATTATTGGTAGACATGTCTTCAGTGTCAAAAAGATTTGGAATCCCTAGCTTTTCACAAATTATTGCCTTAAAAGAAAGCTCAACACTATAGCCTGCAAGATAGAAAGCTCCATCATATTTCTTGTTATCACACAATATCTTGGCTTCCTCAATCCTTGAAGTGGCAATATCTTTTATTTCTTGTGGTGAATTTATTTTTTACAATCTTCCTTTTGCGGATATACAAACAATTATTTTAAAAACCAAATACATTCTATTATTCTTCATTAGACCCTCAATCTCACCCTAAAACCTCTTTGTGTTTAGGAGTATTAGATCTGGAATGCTTGCGTAAGGAAATACTTGCAATACTAAATTTACTCACTGCTTTTGTTATTATAATTTCTATCTTTGCCTAATTGAAATTTTAAAGAATGCTTTGGAAGAAGTTACAAGGAAATAATACAGCAGAAGGTAAAGACGGAGAGGGCGAGGGCGACATGACTTTTCTAGAGCACATAGAGGTGCTGAGATGGCATATCGTACGCTCCGCCATAGCAGTGGTCATTGGGGCTATACTGGCTTTCGTATTTAGAGAAGTGCTGTTTTCAAAGGTGATTTTTGCACCATCGGCACCCGATTTTATCACCAATAGATTGTTCGGATATTTAGCCGAAGTTACAGGAAATGAGTACCTGAGAATAAACACAGAACAGGTCAAATTCAACAGTTTGGTAATGTCGGGGCAGTTTATGACTCATGTTACCGTATCGTTGATAGCCGGATTAATCATGGCTCTGCCTTATGTCATCTATGAAATATGGAAATTCCTGAAACCTGCATTGCATGATAATGAGCTTAAGTACGCCTCTAGTGCTGTGTTTTTTACTTCTATACTTTTCTTTATGGGAGTGCTTTTTGCTTATTATATAATACTCCCCCTGTCGATTAATTTCCTAGTGAATTATAAGCTAAGTGAGGAAATGGTGAAGAATACTATCAGCATAAAGTCGTATATATCGACCATGACTTCGGTGTGTGTGGCGGGAGGTGTGTCGTTTTTGTTGCCAATATTTGTGTATTTTTTTACGAAAGTCGGACTAGTTACTCCAACGTTTTTAAGGAAATACAGACGACACGCAATAGTGGTGCTGTTGATTGTGTCGGCAATAATTACTCCCCCCGACTTGTGGAGTCAGCTATTGGTGTGCATACCATTGGTGATACTCTACGAAATAAGTATTTTTATATCTAAAGGAATAGTGAAAAAACAAGAATTAAACGCAGATGAGCAAGCTTAGAGCAGAGAATATTTATAAGCAGTACGGCAAACGAATGGTCGTGAAAGACGTGTCCTTTGAAGTCAATCAAGGGGAGATTGTCGGACTGCTAGGGCCCAATGGCGCAGGGAAAACCACCTCTTTCTACATGGTGGTCGGTCTGGTAGCTCCATTGTCGGGCAAGATATACATGGATGAGCGTAATATAACGAAACTCCCTGTGTATAAACGTGCTAAAATAGGAATAGGATACCTTGCGCAGGAAGCCTCGGTGTTTAGACGCATGAGCGTGGAGGATAATATCTCCGCCGTTTTGGAAATGACATCTTTCACTAAAGAGTATCAGCGACATAAACTTGAGACCTTGTTGCAAGAGTTTTCGCTGACCCATATCCGTAAAAGCCTTGGAATACAGCTGTCGGGAGGAGAGCGACGACGTGCCGAAATTGCTAGAGCTTTGGCAATAGAACCTAAATTTATTCTCCTCGACGAACCCTTTGCAGGTGTCGACCCCATTGCAGTAGAAGATATTCAGGAGATTGTGTCGGGATTGAAAGAAAAAGATATCGGAATACTAATAACCGACCATAGTGTGAAGGCAACTTTGTCAATCACCGATAGAGCTTATTTGCTCTTTGAAGGGCAAGTGCTGAAAGCAGGTACAGCCCACGACCTAGCAAGCGACGAACAAGTAAGACGAGTTTATCTTGGTAGAAATTTTGAACTATAAATGCTCCTGTGAAGAATGAATGGACCTGTCAATGTTAAACTGCGAGCACCCGAACCAGAAGACGTGGAATGTCTTTACAAATGGGAGAATGACGAGAGCCTGTGGAATGTTAGTAATAGCAACACTCAGCTTTCAAAATACGATTTGTGGGAATACCTAAAGTCAGGGTCAAGAGATATATATGAAACCAAACAGCTTCGATTTATAATTGTTGATGACAGCCCTGAACCTGTGGGAACTATAGATTTATTTGATTTCTGCCCCAAAAACCTCAGAGCAGGTGTCGGAATACTTGTTTATGCGGAAAAAGACAGGCGCAGAGGCGTGGCATTTGCAGCATTGAAGGAACTTGAAGTTTATACTGTCAAACATTTGAATATACATCAACTATATGCTAATGTGATCGCCTTCAATGAGCCGAGTATCATGCTGTTTGAAAAAGCAGGATTTGAGGTGTGCGGGCATAAAAAAGAATGGGTATATTCCGAACAGGGCTGGAAGGATGAACTCCTGATGCAGAAAATATTTTAATGAATAATACAAAACTATACCTTATTCCATCGGGACTGGGTGCAGACGATAACCTTTCGGTGTTGCCAAGTCGAACTGTGGGCGTGATTAAGGAGCTGAAAGTCTTTGTGGTAGAGGATATTCGTACGGCACGACGCTTCTTGAAAAGTATAGATAAAAGCATTGATATAGATTCTCTTAGCTTGTTGGAACTGAACGAACATACCGATAAGAAAGAGCTTGACGAGATATGGAGCAAGACCAAAGACCACAATGTGGGAATAATATCCGAAGCAGGATGTCCTGCCGTTGCCGACCCCGGTAGCGATCTTGTGGCTATTGCCCATAAAAATAATAAAGAAGTTGTGCCGCTTATAGGTCCATCTTCCATACTGCTTGCTCTGATGGGCTCGGGAATGAACGGACAGGGCTTTACTTTCTGTGGCTATTTACCTGTTAAAAACCCCGCAAGGATAAATGCCATAAAGAAGTTAGAAGCTGTGTCGATGCAAACACAACAAACTCAGATATTTATAGAGACTCCATATAGAAATGTGGCATTGTTTCAAGATATTATCAAAAGTTGCAGAGCGAATACCTTGCTGTGCGTGGCGTGCGATTTAACTATGTCAACTCAAACTATTCAGACAAAAAGCATAAAGGAATGGCAAACAGAAGACCCCGATATTCATAAACGCCCGACAGTATTCCTGATACATGCTTATTGATATGCTAGATGCCTCATAAACACTAAATAGATATTATTTATTAACTTTGAAGCCTCTGAACTGAAAAATGAAATATATACTGAGCTAGTAGCTAGAGGCTAAGGCTAGTGGCTATAAAATGTGAAATATGGATACCAAAATTGCAAACAAAGCCGCAGACAATATTAGAATATTGGCGGCATCGATGGTTGAAAATGCTAAGTCCGGACACCCAGGAGGTGCTATGGGTGGTGCGGATTTTATAAATATACTTTTCGGGGAGTTTCTAAACTACGACCCCGAAAATCCTAAATGGGCATTTAGAGACAGATTCTTCCTTGATCCCGGACACATGTCGCCAATGTTGTACGGCGTTTTGGCGATGTGTGGAAAATACAGCATGGAAGACCTAAAAAACTTCCGCCAATGGGGAAGTGCCACACCCGGACACCCCGAAGTCGATGTGGAAAGAGGTGTAGAAAAGACATCGGGTCCTCTCGGACAGGGACATGTAATGGCTGTTGGAGCTGCTATTGCTGAGCGTTTCCTCGTAAGCAGGTTTGGAGAGTGGATGGCTCATAAGACCTACACTTTTATCTCCGATGGTGGTATACAAGAGGAAATTTCGCAGGGAGCAGGGCGGATAGCAGGCTTTTTGGGCTTGTCGAATCTTATTATGTTCTTCGATTCCAACGATATACAACTGTCAACAGAAACAGATGCTGTTACTAGCGAAGATACTGAGGCTAAGTATAGAGCATGGGGTTGGGAAGTCTACACCATCAATGGTAATGATGCAGATGAAATAAGAACAGCACTAGGAAAAGCTAGCGCAGAGAAAAATAAACCTACTCTTATTATCGGTAAGACCACTATGGGCAAAGGGGCTGTCGATGCTAACGGCAAGAGCTACGAGCGCAAGACTAGCACTCATGGGCAGCCGCTTAGTGCTGCCGGAGCAGACATAAATAAAACCGTTGAAAATCTGGGTGGAAATGCTGCCAATCCATTTGTGATTTTTGATGAGGTGAAAGAGGCATACTGCGTCAGAGCAGAGCAGTTGCAGAAAATCCTTGCTCAACGAAATGAGGTAGAGAAAGACTGGAGAAGTAAGAATGCCGACTTGGCAAATAAATTGGATACTTTCTTGTCGGGTAAGATTCCTGATATTAATTTCAGCAAAATAGAACAAAAAGCTGGCATTGCGACAAGGGCGGCATCGGCAAAGGTACTGTCGGTATTTGCCGAGAAAGTCGAGAATATGATTGTGTCGTCTGCCGATTTGTCGAACTCCGATAAAACCGACGGATTCTTGTCTAAAACCTCAGCATTTACAAAAGGCGACTTTAGCGGAGCATTCCTGCAGGCAGGAGTTTGTGAGCTGTCGATGGCGTGTATTATGAACGGAATGGCTCTGCATGGCGGCATTATCCCCGTGTGTGCAACATTCTTCGTTTTTTCCGATTATATGAAACCTGCCATCAGAATGTCGGCTCTAATGGGACTGCCCGTCAAGTATGTATGGTCGCACGATGCTTTCCGCGTGGGCGAGGATGGTCCTACACACCAACCCGTAGAGCAGGAAGCACAAATCAGACTCATGGAGAAACTCAAAAACCATAAAGGCGAAAACTCAATGCTCGTATTGCGTCCTGCCGATGCCATTGAGACCTCAGTGGCTTGGAAACTGGCATTGGAGAATACCTCTACGCCAAGCGGCTTAATTCTGTCAAGACAAAATATTACCGACCTGCCAAGCTCCAGCAATAGATACGATGATGCACTTCAAGCCGCAAAAGGTGCTTATGTGGTGGCAGACTGCGAAAACCCCGATGTGCTGCTTTTGGCAAGTGGCTCAGAAGTGTCAACACTCATTGAGGGAGCAAAACTACTTGCTGAGGACGGGGTGAAAACTCGTGTAGTGTCTGTACCATCCGAAGGACTATTCAGAAGTCAAGCGAAAGAATATCAAGAAAGCGTGTTGCCGAAAGGTGTCAAAAGATTTGGATTGACAGCAGGTCTACCCGTCAACCTTGAAAGTCTGCTTGGTGAGAACGGCAGAGTCTGGGGACTGGAGAGTTTTGGTTATTCCGCTCCATACACTAAACTCGATGAAGAGTTTGGGTTTACAGGTAAAAATGTCTACGAGCAGGTA
>JBKEAJ010000057.1:0-4377 GCA_047972135.1 Bacteroidales bacterium
AAGTATACAAACAACAATCGACGATATCCAGGGGTTTAAGCTTATAAAAATCGAAGGTCCATTCGACGGATACGGCAATGCTGTAGAAGCAGCCGAAAATGGCAGAGCCTATTACTATTGTGCTACATTGGACGAAGACCCTCATTCCGTAGACATTAAGAAAGTGAAATGGGCAGCATCCTACGACAATGGAGGCAAGATTTCCCTATTCAGAGGTGGCAGAATTGACACCAAAAACCGAGTATGGGTTCGTTTGGAAAGTAGCAAAGCGGAGAAAATACTCAAGGTATATGCATACACCGGTGTTATTCCTCACGACGATATTAAAAACTTCAGCTGCTACATAACGGAGCTTGGGACAGGAGGTTTTATTTATGTCATAGATCCAAAAAAAGCTACTCCCAAAGAGTCTTGTGAATATAATGTGAAACCCACACAAAAACTATTGCCAATACCATGGAGCGATACAGACAAACGAGATTTGTTCAGTGCCTTAAAACAAGGAGTCAGACCCAAGGAGGTCGATTATCATTTGGTGGAATACTCCAAAGACCAGGAGCCGCCCGAGTTATATGTGTGTTATGCTCCGGTGCAATGGTCGGCAGAGTATTACAAACTGATGTGCAGCGACTCGAAACTAAGGGAAGAACGGATGCAAAAAGTGCTTTGCAGCGGATTTAGTGGCGGCGAACAAGAAAACGAAGACCTCCAATGTGCCTACGATGGTCTGAGTGCCGCATTTGCCGAAGACGAAGGAATTGGCTACAGGAGGTTAAAGAGAAAAGTAGACCAATTGGCACAAGCTCAAGAGCAAAAGTCCGGTGAGGATGCAGACCTAAAACCCGATATGTTTGTTCCCTTGTTCGATGCTCTCAGCCTTGCCAGCGACATGGCAGAGGCTATTGAGGAGGAAATAACTCGCCACCGTGCCAACATAGAGGCTATACGATTTGGTAAGGATCCCGACGAAGTGGCAGAGCACATACGCAACAATACCAAGAAAACAGAGTTCACCGAAGAGGACAAGAAAATGAACGATATGTTTAGTTTTGCACTCACTGCCTATCAATTAGTGTATAACGATAAAGATAGTCGGAATAAATACGATGGTGGCAGTCTAGGATCGCATTGGCAGGATTTGCATTATAAGGAGGAGCTGGAAGTCAGCTATTGTGGCGACTATGTATTTACTAATATAGGTCCTATTGGTTCCGGCTTATATGGTCCAAAGCTAGCTAATGTATTGGGTGTTGAAGAGCGCAAACAGCAGCGTGCACTTATTCGCAAGCTCCAAGACGATTTTGGGAAGCTGTTGAAAAATGAGCGTTTCGACAAAAAACTCTCAGACTACGACAACAAGGAACGTTACATAGGGGCAAGGGTTTTCTACAAAAAAATAAGTATCAATGCAAAAGTCCCTTTATCTAGCTCCACTCGCATTGGCACAAAAGAAGAGTTTCTAAGTAAAGATTTTTGGTATTAAAAATAGAACAATGAGTAGTTTTTACAAGAAATGGATAGATAGTAAGGTAGACCATCTTATATACACAAAACCGGGACCCACAAAGCTCGTAGACAGTCATTTAATAGAGAAGCCTAATGTACTTCGTTTCTATAATGGGGAAAACTATGCGATGTATATTATTGCCGGTTTTTTTGCGTCTGTTATTATTATCATTATTATTATTACAGGGGGGAATCCTTTCAACAAAGAATCACACGCCTTTTTTATTATGGCATCTTCAGCAATAGCTCTAACATGTTTATACGGCTACACCCTTCCCAAAAAATACTATGAATATAAGCGCTTGGAAGGAGAAATAACCATTCCTCCAAAATTCTATGGCAAGCATAGTACTTTCCAATTTAAAGACGCCAAGCTGTTCTGGAACGGCGAAGGTGGAGCTTCGGGTGCACTACGGGTAGCATTATACATTGCTGCTCCGGATAAACAATTGGGCGTTTCTATTGTAGCGGCAAGTAAAAATCTAAACGATTCAGAGGATTTATCCTTTATCGTATGGTATATGGACAAGAACCGCCCCTTGCCTCTCGACCCGATTTTCGACCCCTACCGCAATGCCGACTTCGAGCGACGAAAAGCAGAAGGCTTCCCGCCACCGCTATATCTAAGTCAAATACCAACACCCGAAGCAACACCGGAGCAACAAAAAGAACGCGAAAAATACTGGAAAGACAAAGACCACATGGGGCGTAGCACCTCAGCATGGCTGTAGAGACTAGGTTAATGATGAATTATAAATGAAAATACAATGTTTAGTTGTTAGTTGTTGGTTTGAAGTTTAGGGACGTAGTCCCGATATCTTCGTAGCAAAGAGATAGATAAAAAAATAATAGGGGCGATAGCCCTGATATCTGAACAATGAGCAAAGTATAGTTGATGAACAAATGAAAAATAAACAAACGTCATTGCGAGGAGCTGGCGACGAAGCAATCTCCTACAACAAAGAACAGATTGCCACGCTACCGCTCGCAATGACGGATGATGTAAGGGCAGAACATTTTCTGCCCAGCTGTCAGTCCAAAAATCTATAAAAAATAAACACATGAAAATTCGCAGACATTGAAAGTAGAACCATTCGAATACGACGGCAGTATTAATCCTGATTATGCCATTGCCAACAAAAGGAGTATGTTTAAAAGTCCATATCTAACGGAAGAGGAGCGCTTGCAAATAATGCAAGACAGCATACATAGGGCACAACGTGATTTTATCAGACACCCCGTCACCAAAGGAACAATATTTATGCTCTCGACAGTGATGACAGCAGGGATGGTGGGACCCATAAATATTGGTTCAAGACTGCTAAGCCGTAATTTTCTGGGGAAAGTTTTCCGTATAGTTGTTTTCGACGGCACGAAACTCTCTCCAAGAATCATGGGAACTAAAGCTTTTATAAGTGCCAGCTACCAAGCAATAACACAAGACTGGGAAATAAACCTTTCCGCTGTTCTGTGCGACTCTGTCCTTATGCCCTTTATGGGTGCTGCTCTTGGTAATGCGTTTACACTGGATTTTTATATACCAAAAGGGGAGTTGGAGTTTGACACCATATTTTATAAAAATAAAACCTCAAAGGACTATATGAAAGCAATAACAAAGACAATGATAACAGGTTTATTGAGTAAATATATACCCCAGCACGCGGGAGTTGATGAGTTTGTAGGGGATTACGTCTTTGCAAAGGGAGTGGCTAATTTTGTTATCAATACGCAGATTAATATCCTATCCTATGGTATAGGAGAAGCAATAAAGCAATGAAAAAAAGAAAAAAGTTTGATACTCAAACAATTGTCATCTATGGGCTTCTTGCTCTTTTTGTCTTATATTGTATAGTAGTTTATAACTATAGAATAAATGCAGATAAAAGATATGCTTTAGGATATGCATATGAAACTACCTCAAGCCATGCCTATCCATTACTAAAGATTAAGTATAAAATTAATAATAAGGGATATACAACAGATACAAAAGGACAGGAAAATATTCATAAGTTCTTTATTGTGGAGTGCGTAGAAAATGCAGTATGGATTGGTACAGTAGAAATAAAAATTCCCATTGACCCAAATCTATTAGAGGAACAACCATACGGAGGCTGGGAAGAGTGCCCCATCAATGAAAATGGCAGCATAAAGAAGAAATACCGACGGCGCGATTCGCAGGGCAATATCATAAATCCCGAAAGCACCGGAATTGCAGGGGAAGCACCACCGTATTTCGATCCAATTATAGCCTTGCTTATACTGGCACTTGTTATAGGATTAGTAATAATTTATACTATCAGTTATAATAAAAAGTGGAAAAATTCAAGGAAGTATTACGTTCTGGCAAGGGTAAACAGCTATTTTGCCGACAAATATTATTACACCCTCCGAGGCAAAGAGTATAGCACAGAGCAAGGGGGCGACCTTGTAGACAAAGCCTACTACATTGCCGAAGTTATGAGAGAAGACTACGAAGAATCACGAATACGGATATTCAAGCGAGTCAAGCCTAATCAACTAGAGCCACAGCCCCCCGAGGGTTGGGAGGACGAATGCCCCATCAACGACGACGGCAGCATAAAAGAGAAATTTAAAAGAAAAACAGAATGATAAATGAAAATACAATGTTTAATCGTTGAACCGTTTAAGGTTTAATTGTTTAGGGTTTAGGGTTTAGGGTTTAGGGTTTGAAGTTTAGGGACGTAGTCCCGATATCTTCGTAGCAAAGAGATAGATAAAAAAATAATAGGGGCGATAGCCCTGATATCTGAACAATGAGCAAAGTATAGTTGATGAACAAATGAAAAATAAACAAACGTCATTGCGAGGAGCCGGCGACGAAGCAATCCTTGCAACAAAGAACAGATTGCC
>JBKEAJ010000058.1:0-7225 GCA_047972135.1 Bacteroidales bacterium
CATCATCCAGCCTCACCTCAAACACCACACTGTCGCTAGGCACAAAGGGACCAATAGGACTGTCTGAAACAGCAACTCCATGAATACCTTTCCAATGCGGCTCGTAGATATTTCCTTTGAAATATAAAAGATATTTACCATCCGTCGGACATTGAACTACAGAAGGATTGGTTACTATTATATTATCGGGCTTTGCCACCATACCGTCAGGCGAAGGATTGACAATATTGTCGGGCTTAACCCGAGTGCGTGGCGACAGTATCGGCGTGTCAGGACGTTTAAAAGCTCCTGCCTCCAAGTCGGCAAAACTAGTGAACTCTATAACTCCTATCTTCTGCGATTGCTGAACTCTGTTGCGCTTGTTCACGCTCTCCCCTTTCGAGCCTGCGGCTTGCACTCCGGGGTCGCAAGCTCCCACAAAATACAAGTAGTATTTATCGTTAAACTTCCTGAGATGTGGATTTGTTACCATCTGAGCATCCCACGCAGTGCTGTCGCCGTCAAAGCGTCTTCCTCTGAGAATAATATTCTTAAACTTAAAGCCCCTATCTGGATAGTCGGAAACAGCATATGCCAACTTTGAATGCAGTACCCACGAATCGGAGAAAGGTGGAATAGAATCCCCACTCTCCCATGTTGCAAACACCATGTGGTACTTACCATCGTTGCCTTGAACCACACTTGCTCCCCACACAAACATATTGGGAATGTCCAAAATCGACGCTCCCCCCAACACTTCGCCACGCACACTTGCATCAAGTGGCAAAGGCTTGATACTAAGCTCTTCCAACTGTTCTGTACTGCACGAGTACAAGACCAAAAATGCAAACAAGAATAGTAGTATTCGTTTCATCTTTTTATTTTTTGCAAAGATACTCCTAATTTAGTGCGAGGTGGTGTATTTAAAAAATATTTATTAACTTGCGGGAGATTTAGCAAGAGGATATTCTTTTCTTTCTTCACCGATTGTTAGTTTCTAGGGTTTTTGGGAGTTGGTTTCTGAACATTGTATGCGATTAAGCGGACAGTACTGCTTGCATACAGGTATCAGAAAAATACGAATAGTCAATAATTTAAATAGTATGAAACGAGCCATGAGAACAAGTCCTCACATACAAGAATGATTAAAAACAGCAAAAGCATCAAGCCTATAGCTTACAGCTTATTGCAAAATATAAACACATGAAAGCAGTAAAAACAACAGTAGCTGTCGACGGACGGGAGCTACGATTCAAATCGGTAAGATTAAAGCAAAGCATAAACGAGCATCACAGTTTCAAGGTCGTTCTTGACATCGAAGCTGCGGAGGCTTTTAACACCCATGTTCCGGACAAGAGTAAGGCATGGTTAGGAAAGAGTATAATGATAAGTTTCGACGAGCAAAGATTTCTGGGAGTTGTAACAAATCTATCACTCCAACGAGAAAGCGGCACACACGGAGGTATCTGTTTATCAGGGCTCTCCCGCACTTATAAGCTGGAAGGAGGGAAGCATCTGCGCTCGTGGTGCGACAAGGAATTATCGACCATTGTCAGGGATGTAGTGGAGCCTTTGGGGCTTTCGCTTAAACTAAATCCGGAGTTTACTGCTAGTCAACCCTATGAGTGCCAGTATGAGGAAAGCAATTTCCAGTTTATACGCCGCTTGGCATGTCAGTATGGCGAATGGCTGTACTACGACGGCGAGAGCTTAGTGTTTGGTAAGCCGAAGAGGCAGGCTGACGAGGTGAAATTGGTATATGGTCGTGATATTCAGAAAGTAGACTTGAAGATGCAGACTCTGGCACGTCGTAGCAAGGCATTTTCCTATAGTTTTCGGGGTGATAATAGTCTATATTCTTCGTCGCCAAATAATGTTGTGGGCTTGGGCAGTTTGGGCAAAGATGCTTTCGATGCATCCTTGGGTCTCTTTCCGGATGAGACTACGCATTTTATATCGCCACGAGCAGAACATCGTTTTGCTCTGAACGAGGTATTGCGCAAGGAGCAGGAAATGCAAGCAGCAGAGTCCTTTGTTGTAAGTGGCGAGAGTAATAACAGCGGGGTTAGGATAGGCGGAATAGTATATTTAGTATCATCTTTGGATGCTAAGGGTTTTATGGCAGGATTTATCGAGCAGAGTTTAGGCACATTTTTTATAACATCTATTGTTCATCAAGCCGAAGAGGGCGATACCTATGTAAATTATTTTGAGGGTATTGCCTCCACAGTGCCTAGTCTGCCCTCTCCTGATGCATCTTTACCCCTTGCTCATACGCAGCGGGCGGAGGTGATCGACAATGCCGATCCGCAGGGGATAGGATGTGTGCGAGTGCGTTTTCAGTGGCAGAATGGCAATCAGCAGACCGACTGGATAGAAGTTATGAGTCCCGATGCCGGCAGCAGTGGCAATCATCCAAAAAATCGAGGCTTTGTGTTTATTCCGGAAGTTGGCGACCATGTGATGGTGGGCTTTCACTATAATGACCCAAACCGACCATTTGTGATGGGCAGTCTGTTCAACGGAAAGACTGGTGCAGGTGGCGGTGCAAAGAACAACGTTAAGAGCATTATCACACGCAGCGGACACGTAGTGGAGTTTAACGACACCGACAGGAAGGAGAGCATCACCATAAAGGACAAGAAAGGGTGCATGATAAAGCTTAATACTGCCGATAGCAGCATTGAGATATATGCACCGGAGAATATCTCTCTTGAGGCGAAGAATATTAGTCTCACAGCAACGGAGAGCATCACAAATCAGGCACGGAATATAAGATCCAATGCTAGTGAGAATATTAGTACTAGTGCAGGTGAGAATGTGGATGTACATGCTGGCAGCACTTTCAGTCTGTCTGCTACGGATATAAATGAGCAAGCCACAGACAGTTTTGACCGAGTTTCTAAGAATGCTTCCGAAACTGCCGAAAAAGTGGTTGTAGACAGCACCAAAGAAGATATGGAGCTAACCAGCAAAAAGCAAATTGTTTCGCAGAGTGGCGAGAAGGTAAAATTATTCTAGCTCATGCATCATCCGATTTTATATATTGGCGAAATATACACAGTAAAGAAAGGAGACACCTTACAATATCTTACTGATAGGTTTGGAATGGATGATGTCGAAGCATTGTGCATGTATCATAATCATTATTGCCCTCATGGTTCGTGGATAAATGACTTTAACATTATTAGTGAGGGTCAAAAGCTGTATTTGCCCAAATACAATCCTGAGAAGGATAGGAATCTTCTGGCGGAAATTAAGCGAGTACAGCAGATGCCAGCATACGGTGAAAGAGTGCATGGACAGAAGATACGTTTTCCTAAGTTTGAGGGAGAGTTGCTTTATAAATTTGAGCAGGAAGTGAGCTTGCAGACCGGTAGTGATGTTGAGAAATTCACTATCACCAAGGATGTGATTTTGACTTATGAAGGTAGGGAAGAAAAATATCATATTATCAGTGTAGACATGGAGCCCACATTTAATCCGAGAAACAAGATGGAGGAAGCAGCTATGATGTTTGACTTTGCTATGTATCCAATCTTTTTTAGGATGGATTTGTTTGGGCATTATGCCGGCATTTTGCTCTATGAGGAATGGCAGGAGGCATGGGAGGAACGAAGTAGCATGATTGCTAGGGCGTATGATCAGCCTTTTTGCGACAGGATGCTTGTAAGTATGAACAAAAAGACGGGCAATAAATCGACGCTTGAGAGGTATTTGAGAGCAAGCGGAGTATTGCAGAATTTGTTTTTCCCTATCTATCGGGATTTCAGCATAGACAAGGAAACGAAGTTTTGGTGGTATGTTCCCAATTTGGGGAGTATTGAATCAAAAGGTAAGGTCTTACTCGAAGAGACAGAAGGGGTAAAGGTAGCCTACGAGGCGCAGCTGATGTTTACTGACAAGTTTAGAGACCAAGTTACCAGATACTTGGCACTTCGCGACAAGAAGTTAAAAACAGCTGAGGGAGAGGGCAATATAACAGTTGAGACGGTTGTTAATAACAAATTAGTTCCTTTTGACATAAAGGAAACAAGGTTGGATATTAGTTTTGGGAAAGATTTTGTCTACTCAGAGCATACATCATTAAAGATTTAAGTTATGGAAGAAGAATGGAAATTTATACATAAGGTAAAAAAAGGTGACGGTCTTTGGAAAGTGGCAACACAACATAATGTTAAGCCATGGACATCTCTTGCCGCCAGGAATGGTTTGAAATGTGATGCAAACTTGGAAGTTGGGCAAGAACTCTTAGTTCCCAATTCCAATGGCGAGTGCTGCCGTCCTGCTGAGGTAGACAATGAGGCAGAGGAACAGCCATCGTCGGCTGATACTTCGGAAGTAGCGATTGATAAAAAACTTCGGAAAATCAGCAAAGTAACATCTAGTGGAGCTATTATTTTGAAGAAGAAAAAGCTGAAGCTGAAGGAAACCCTAGACCGCACTGTCGACAAAAAAGGTATGGAAGGCTATTTGGTGTGCGACGGAGCTACGTTTTCGTGTAATCAGGGCTCTGAGCCCAAATCAGTAGCAAAAGCATTTATGAATCGGAAAGTTGTTATTGCAGACAACAAACCGGTTATGACAACGGGAGACACCTCCATACTCAGTTTTAATTTCAAGAACTGCAAGGCAAAGAATAACAGTCCGTGTGCACCAAATGTTAACTGGAAAGATTTCTATGGCGACATAGATATAGGAATGGCAGGAAATCCTCTCTTAAGCTGTTCTAGCGGAAATTGTTCTTTAGGAGGAGGGATAATAAGCATTAAGAAGCACGGTCAGGGAGGAGACGTAAGTGCGGCAATGGAGACACGAATGGGCAATGGAGTGTTTATCTACACAGCAAGCCCCTTGCTGTCTGCCTCCGA
This sequence comes from Bacteroidales bacterium, assembly GCA_047972135.1. GTDB lineage: Bacteria > Bacteroidota > Bacteroidia > Bacteroidales > Prolixibacteraceae > JBKEAJ01. Next base: position 4,851 of record JBKEAJ010000058.1, read on the forward strand.
GAAGGCTGAAAAGCCCTCGGTCGACTCAATTTCGGGTAAGTACACAAAGGGAGGCGAAGTTAAGGATGTATCAGGAAAAAAGACTTACGAAATAGAGAGAACCCAAGATGGGGTTTCGGTAGAGCTAAAGGCAAAGTTATCAAACAATGGCGGAGATGCGAACTTGGTTAATTGGATAATTCATAGGGATGTAGAAGGGACGTTTGTACAATACAAGCTTTATGCAAATTATGGAGAAACCTTCGATTTCAACACCAAAGATATATTTGTTTTCGACGGTATCTATAAAATAGAGTGCTATGGCTGGAAGTGTTCGTCAAGCTTAAACTCTTGTAGTGTAGTCATAAATTATCAGAGCAACAAGCCCATAAGCATAGAGATGCCCAAAGGAGATCTTGCCATAAAAGACGTTTATGTAAACTTCCGAGCAAAATACTCTTATGATTCCAAGGACGATCCTTTAGATTCCAAGGACGATCCTTTAAATTGGAGTATCATTCAGCTTTATTCAGATCAGTCTGTCATTTTGTATATAGAGAATAGCGACGGAGTTGTAGTGAATAACCTACCAGCGCCTAAAATGAAGGAAGATAAGCTCAATTTTGCTTATTTATTGCATCCATTAACTAAAAATCCAGACGGCTCAATAGATATAGTATTCTTCAATAGCGGCACTTATCTTATATCGGCAACAGACAAAAAAAAGAGATTAGGGTTTCGAAAAAAGTTACAGTTGCCGAAAATCTGGTAATAAACAGAGTGATAGCCGAGAGCGGAACGGTGTTGCGGCGCATTGATTTGGTAAAAGTAAGAGTAGACAACAGCTCTGCTACAAATGTTAGTAAGGGCTATGTGGATCAGACAAACCCCTATTGGTATTTGGTGGCATACAATGGAGAAAAAGATGATAAAGGGCTCCCCATAAGGAAAAGTCTCGGATTGCGGGGAGTGTCTGTCAATATGGGCGTGGAGGAGCTGGCACGAGCTGCAGGTATTAGCAATGTTTATGGTGAATATAAGCTAGAGGTTTATGGCTCAGAAAAGGAAGGGGAAAAGGAATTTGCCGGCAGTGATACCTATTCCTTCAGTGTAAAGAAAAACCGAGTTGTCGAAGTTAGCATGCCCAAAAATGTGCCTGTAGGAGCGATTATAAAGCCTGTGGCACCTGTGGTAACTACCATTTTCGAGAACTTGCTGCCGGAAGAAAAGATAGTTATAACGGTATCTGCCGACGACATAGACAGTGGCAGTTTGGAAGTGCGCGACGACGGCAGCATCGGCATATTAAAACCAAGTGGCGAGGAGGGCTATAAGCTAAGGGCAAAGCTGGTTTACAGGCAGCCTGATCACATAAATTTATTACATCCATCTGCAATGGAGTCTGATATCGACAGCACGGAGGTGGAGTTTACGGTGAATGCTTCGTACCTTGAATTCGAAAAAGCATTGTGGTCCTACGCCAATGGGCAGAAGCGTTTCGAAACCGGGTTTGGCGAGGAGAGCTATGCCTACGTAAAGCTAAAAGGAGCAGCAGGCTTGAAGGCTACAATAAAAGTATATATGCAGCCAGAGTTCGATTATCCGAATTATCGGTCCATTGGCGACACTTTTAGTTTGCAGGAAGGACAGCCGGAAGCTGTCGATTTGAGTTATAATATTGCAGATACGGCTTTGTTTTTGGAAGAGCAGAGGGCAACTTTCGATGGTGATGACAATTTACAGATAAAAATCAACACCGAAAACTACCGCGATAAGGCAGGTCATTCTTGGTATAGAGCCAATACTAGAGGCGAAAGGGAGCTAAATGCCGCTTTGTTGTTTTCTCTCACCCTTGCAGACAATAACGAGGGAGCAATATCGATATCAGGGAAAGCTGTGCTATTGACAAGCAGCGGCGAGTTATTATTTAGCATTTTAGGCGAATATTTTTTGTTGACAGGCAACGAACGGATGATACTGACCGACAGGCAGGTGGTGAAAAAAGCAGTGTTTAGCAATACGGAAAAGACACACACTGCTTGTGGCACTTCGGCAAGCGGCTACACACACGACGTTTGGGTTCAGACCAGCGGCATGGTGGGGCGCAAGCTCACTGTTGTTGTTTACAGGGAGCTCAGCAAGGAGGAGAGTGTGGAGAGCTACGACAGCAGTACCAGTTGCTTGGTAAAAGCAGCAGAAGAAACCCGCTACGAGGATTTGGGAGTTCCTGCCAACGGTTTGCTAGAAGCCGGTTTTACGATTCCGGAACGAGGCGAAAACGACGACGGTTTTGCATACTACACTCTTGAGGTGTTTGAGAAGCAGGAAAAAGACGGCGAGGAGCTTATGGTATGTTTGGACAAGGGCTACAACGAGTGCCTTCCGGCAAAGAAAGC
>JBKEAJ010000059.1:0-7562 GCA_047972135.1 Bacteroidales bacterium
CCACATAAGATACATTTTGTAGTTTTATCATTGACTGAATGAGGTTAATCAAACATGAAATGCGAGCTTTATTCCAGTTAGTTACTCCTTTGAATGTTTCAAATAATTTTGTACTTTTGGTATCTGTCTTGGTATTCATTATTATGCGTTGTAGGAAACTGCAAAATACTTGAATATCAAGGCTATTTAAAAATGTCAATACCTGATATTTCTGAACATTGATTGTTAATTATTTTTTGTCATGTACTAAACATTAATATTATGAGACAATATATTTATATTATAGTTTGTTTATTTTCTTCATTTTATTGTAAAGGTCAGAAAGAAACCATTGAGTATGAACGTAAAAATCTAGTGATATTTAATTTTATTGATGATGGAGTTGAATTTTGTCAAGATAAGCACCCTCTAAGCTATATGTTGACACATAATAAGTTAATTTTCTTAAAAGATAACAGATACATCGATTTTCGTCATCCTATGCAATTATCCTTTCATAAAGGCATTGATACAATGAGTGTAACACTCATCTATCAAAACTATGGTAATATTTATGTAGATAATTTTAAATTTGAGAAAGGAAGTTATCAATTAATCATAAATGTAAATAATTACCAAGAATATTTATTGAAAAAACAAGACATACCTAAGCAAAAAATAATTTCAAAAAATAACTATGTTTATGGAGAAAGAAAAAGGAAAAACATTGAGCTGAAAAATTTGATTTTTTATAAAGTAAATTTAAATGATACAAACAATGCAAAACTCATAAAAACAGAATAATATGAAACTCTAAAAACAACATTCATGTCCACATATAGAGTTTTCTTAACAAAGCTAATGCTTATAATAATTGCGATTGAAACATCTAGTGATAAAAGTGTTTTACTAATCATAATTCCGAACAAATTAACAGCCTTAAACTATGAAATCAAAAAACTACAAAGAAGTAACTAACGCCTACCTGAAATTTTCAGGATTCTTAATTGCAAGCGTATTGCTAGGTGTGCTAATATTCTTCTGCTATGTGCAAACAAATAAAGTGGAAGTGAATCGCATAGTAGAAAAGACACAAGAATACGATAAGATATACGTTCAACAATTGGAGCTAGTAAGTAAAGTTGATACACTATTCAGTTATACAATCGGATTTAATACCAATCTGAATGATGTAGAGCTGTTAAATGCTGTCAGCTCTCGTAAACAGCAGATTTCATCTTATATGGATGGAATGAGTAGTAAGGATGTGAGATTATACCAAAAGCTGATTACAGAGTATAATGGGTTCTTAGGGAGACTGTAAACTCAACTCTGTCTAAACTTGAAAATTTTTAATTTTGCAATTATGACAGAAACAAGAAAAGAAAGTGCAGAGTACATCGCCATGCGCGATTTAGCACTATCGCAATTGAAGAGCGGTAAAAGTTTGACAGGCGAAGGAGGCGTTTTTGCGCCGATTCTCAAAGAGTTTTTAGAAAGTGCCTTAAGTGCAGAGATGGAGGCTCATCTGAGTGAACAAGAGCGCAGTAATGGTAATAAGCGCAATGGCAAGGGCGTAAAGACCATAAAAGCCTTAGATGGAGCGGTAACAATTGAAACTCCGCAGGATAGACATAGCAGTTTTGAACCTCAAATCATAAAGAAGCGTGAAACAGTTTTAGCTGATAATCTAGCTCCTAAAATTATCGGTCTTTATGGTCTGGGGATGAGCCTGCGCGACATCAGTAAGCATATAAAGGAGATGTATGATGTTGACGTGTCGGCTGCCACACTTAATGAGATAACCGACCGAGTTATTCCACAGGTAAAAGAATGGCAGAATAGAGCATTAGACGATGTTTACCCGATAGTTTGGCTAGATGCTATGCATTATAAAGTAAGAGATGGAGGCAGAGTGGTGTCGCGAGCTGTTTACAACATCTTAGCACTCAATAAAAAAGGTTGCAAAGAACTCATCGGGATACATGTATCGGAAAGTGAAGGAGCTAACTTTTGGCTTTCGGTACTAAATGATTTGAAAAGCAGGGGTGTAAAAGATATTCTCATTGCTTGCACTGATAATCTCAAGGGTTTTTCCGAAGCCACATTGAGCATTTTCCCACATACGGAGATACAAAAATGCATTATTCATCAAATACGCAACTCCCTCAAATATATAGCATCGAAAGACCAAAAAGACGTTATGAAAGACTTGAAGCGGGTGTACCAATCTCCTAATAAGAGTCAAGCTGAGATGGAATTACTCAGACTGGAGGAGATATGGGGCAAGAAGTATCCGGTAGTGATTTGCTCTTGGAATGAGAATTGGGATGAATTAAGCCACTACTTTGGTTATGATGAACACATTAGGAAGATTATTTATACAACCAATGTAGTTGAGGGATTTCATCGACAGGTTCGCAAAGTTACCAAAACCAAAGGTGCTTTTTCCAGCAATATGGCTTTGCTAAAACTAATTTATCTTACCGTTGAGAATATCTCAAAAAAGTGGACGCAACCAGTTCATAATTGGGGACTAACGGCTCAACAGTTGTGTATAAAGTTTGAGGGGAGATTTAACTTGGAGTTGTAAGAACCAATGACTAAAAGCAAAGAAAAGCCGTATTCAGAACCCGTCAAGGGTATATAAACGACCTGCCGCAGGCGCAACACAGGTCGCCCTTGACAGAACCTGAATACTCACTTAAATAAGCTTTTAGAAATTGGTTCTCAAAAAAAATGTATTTTTGAAGTCGAAAAGAAAAATAACCAGACAGAGTTTAGATTACACTCCCCTACAAAATGATTTTATAAAATGAAATTTATTTACTCTCAAGAAGAGCAGATTCTAGTCTATTTGGAACCTCATCAATTGATTCTCTCAACTTTGTTTGGCACAATATATTTGATTATGAAATTGGAGGTCCAAATTTTGTAATTAGAAATAATACATTATTTTTAGGGGGTAGAATTTAAAACTCAACTCTTATTTGTTCGTATTCACTGGATTCACTCTCTTACATAGATACTGTGCTATCGTATAACTCTTACGTCCCTGACTGTGGGTATCCAGGACTTTTTCTTAAAGAAGGAAGAATTTATGGTGTTTTTTATACGAATAAACTTCGTGCTTTCCATACCATTAAACCTCGCCGTAGATTTGAATTAATATCTTTTATTTTGGAATAAGTTCCATATTTAGAATCAACGGTTTCTTTTTTAAGTACAATTAAGTGTCCGAGTGTTGTGAGAATTGAATAACTAGTTTGTGTGATTATCCATAATGGAATGAAAAAACATGGATTCAATAAATAGAGAAAACTTCTCTGTTCTAATATCAGTCTATTATAAAGAAGAACCAGAATACCTAAAGGGAGCTCTTGAAAGTATATGGAACAATCAGACGATAAAACCGGCTGAAATTGTACTTGTTAAAGATGGTCCGTTAACATCCGAACTTGATAAGGTTGTAGATGATTTCTCAAAAGAGGCTCCCTTAAAAGTATTAGCCTTAAAAGAGAATCAAGGATTAGGTAAAGCGTTAGCTCTGGGATTGCAAGAGTGCACTAATGAACTAGTTGCACGGATGGATAGCGACGACATTGCATATCCTGACAGGTTTGAAAAGCAGATAACATTCTTCAAAGATAATATGGAGATTTCCTTATTAGGTGGACAAATAGCTGAATTTGATGGGAACAGATCTGAGATTAATGGATATAGAAAAGTTCCACAAGACTATAGGGATATAATGCATTTTGCGACGAAACGTAATCCTATGAATCATATGACTGTAATGTTTAAGAAGTCATCAGTGCTAAATGTAGGTAATTATCTCCCATTTAAAGGTTATGAGGACTATTTCCTATGGGTGAGAATGCTAAATAATGGATATAAAGCAGAAAACTTAAAAGACAACTTAGTTTATGCACGAATAGGAAACAATATGCTTGCACGTAGGCAGGGTGTGGTATTCTTTAAGGAAGAAATCCGTCTTCAAAAAGAATTTTTAAGTATGGGGTTTATAAACCGTATTGAATACTTCCGAAATATACTTTTGAGAGCAGTGCCTCGCTTAATGCCTATATTTATGCTTCAGATAATATACAAAACTCTTAGAAAGTAACAGTTATGCAAAACATCACTCTCATAGGGGCATCGGGCTTCGTTGGCACACGTCTAATAGATTTAATAAAAAATGAGTTACAGCTTAGGAACTTTGATAAGCAGCAAAGTCATTTTTTCTCGGAGATTACTAATATAGGTGATGTTCGTAATCAGGAGCAGCTAGACCAAGTATTAGAGGGGCAGGATACTGTCGTACTTCTTGCAGCTGAGCATCGGGATGATGTATCTCCCACATCATTGTATTATGATGTAAATGTTCAAGGGACGAAGAACGTATTGGAAGCAATGGATAAAAATGGAGTAAAGCGTATCATCTTCACAAGCTCTGTTGCTGTTTATGGTTTAAATAAAGAGAATCCCAACGAGCAGCACCCTGCCGACCCATTTAATCATTATGGAAAGAGTAAGTGGCAGGCAGAAGAGGTGTTGCGAGAGTGGTACAAGAAAGACCCTGAACATCGTTCGTTAAAGATCATCCGCCCAACTGTTATATTCGGAGAGCGCAATAGGGGTAATGTGTATAACCTTCTCAAGCAGATAGCCTCAGGTAACTTTCGGATGGTGGGGAAAGGGACTAACTACAAGTCAATGGCTTATGTTGGCAACATCGTTGCTTTCATCAGATATCTGTTGCATGAAGAGAAAACCGGCTATGAAGTGTATAATTACATTGACAAGCCAGACCTAAATATGAACGAGTTGGTAGCACAAGTGGAAGAGAGCCTTAAAAAGAATATTCCTTCTACGCATTTCCCATATTGGCTGGGGATGCTTGGCGGCTATGGCTTTGACGTACTTAGTAAAATAACAGGTAAGAAGTTTACCGTCAGTTCTGTTCGTGTCAAGAAGTTCTGCGCCACTACCCAGTTTGATGCTGCAAAAGCACATTCATCAGGCTTCAAAGCTCCATACACCCTAGCACAAGGTCTCCACCACACCCTCCACTACGAGTTTATCGAAAAAAACAAGGACGGGATAACTTTTGAGAGCGAATAGCTTAATCAATGGTGAATTGTTAATGGTGAATGATTAATTCAACAATTCAATAGCAAAAATGTCAGCTATTCTAAAGCAAGATAATATTGGGAAACGAATATTTACAATTCGTGGCTTACAAGTTATGTTGGATAGTGATTTAGCAGATTTGTATGGGGTAGAAACAAAGGTGTTTAATCAAGCCGTGACTAGGAATATAGAGCGCTTCCCTAACGAGTTCAGATTTCAGCTTACAAATGAAGAATGGATAAACTTGAGGTCACAAATCGTGACCTCAAGTTTGCATGGAGGAAGAAGATATGCTCCATATGTATTCACCGAACAAGGAGTATCAATGCTTTCGGCAGTGCTTCGTAGTCAGACGGCAATAAATGTAAGTATTGCTATTATGAATGCATTTGTAGAGATGCGTAAATTCATAGCTACCAACGCTGCCCTATTTCAACGACTTGATAATGTTGAAAAAAAGCAAATAGAAGCTGACAAGAATTTTGATAGGCTATTTGCCGCTCTTGAATCTAAGAACCATCAACCGAAACAAGGTATATTTTTTAATGGTGAAGTATATGATGCTTATACTCTTGTGTCTGATATTATTCGGAGTGCACATAAATCATTAATACTGATTGATAATTATATTGATGACACCGTGCTGACATTGTTTACCAAAAGAGCTGACAATGTGAGAGCTACCATTTATACCAAAAATATCAGCAAACAGCTAAAACTAGATTTAGAAAAGCATAATACACAATATTCTGAGATTAAGTTGAAGGTCTTTATGAATGCTCATGAGTTGATTTGCTGATGTGGTTTTCTCAATTGACAATTGAGAACTGAAAATGAAAAACCGCTGGATGTTGGACAATAGATATTAGACAATAGACAAATGAAACAGCCGATTCGGTGGGCAGTGCTTAGTGTTCAGGGGTCGGCTGTTTTGCTTACAGCCTAAAGCCTACAGCATTTTTAAACCCTAACCCTAAACCCTAAACAATTAAACAAATAAACAGTTCAACAAATCAGCGCTTCAACAAAAAGCATTACTTTTGCGAGAGGAGATAACAAAAACATAGAATCATGGACATTCAATTGGAGAAATTAGAAATTATGAAGCTGGTTTTGGAGACGGATAATCCAAGTGTATTGAGGTCGATAAAACAGATTTTTAAGCGAAGAGCTTCGGGCGATTTTTGGGACGAACTATCGGAAGAACAGCAAATGGATATTTTGATGGGGATTCGAGATGTAGAACAAGGGGCAATAATTGACTACGACTCATTTATGAAAAAACATCGATAGTGCGAAAAATCATTTTTTCGAAAAGAGCAAGCTCCCGACTGGAAGCCTTATTGCTATATTTAGAGCGAGAGTGGTCGGTAAAAGTAAAGTACAGTTTTATAGCTAAGCTGGACAAAGGGTTGGAGCAAATTCAAAATCATCCAGATTCTTGTCCGACAACTGATGCTGTAAAAAGACTTCACCGAATGATTATTACAAAACAAACATCGATTTTTTACCGCTATGATTTAGAGAGTATTATTATTGTTTCAGTTTCTGACAATCGTATGAATCCGAAAGCATAAATCAGAAATTTTCCACCACACCCTCCACTACGAATTTATCGAAAAAAACAAGGACGGGATAACGTTTGAGAGCGAATAGCTTAATCAATGGTGAATGATTAATTAAACAATTCAACGATTAAACAGTTCAATAGCAAAAATATCAGCAAACAGCTAAAACTAGATTTAGAAAAGCATAATACACAATATTCTGAGATTAAGTTGAAGGTCTTTATGAATGCTCATGAGTTGATTTGCTGATGTGGTTTTCTCAATTGAAAATGGAGAATTGAAAATGAAAAAACTGCCGGATGTTGGACAATAGATATTAGACAATAGGCAAATGAAACAGCTGATTCGGTGGGCAGTGCTTAGTGTTCAGGGGTCGGCTGTTTTACTTATAGCATATAGCCTACAGCTTATAGCTTTCAAACCCTAAACCCTAAACAATTCAACAAATAAACAGTTCAACAAATAAACAGTTCAACAAATCAACGCTTCAACAAAAAACGTTATCTTTGTAAAAACGAGACAGAATTATCATGCTGAAAGATAGATACATAAATCCTCTCACCGATTTCGGTTTCAAGAAGTTATTTGGCACAGAGGTCAACAAAGATCTGCTTATAGATTTCTTGAACCAATTGTTGCCAGAGTATCATCGCATCAAGGATTTGACCTATCGACAAAACGAGCACCTGCCGCATACCGAAGTGGACAGGAAAGCTGTTTTCGATATATATTGCGAGAGCGAGAGTGGCGAGAAGTTCATCGTTGAGATGCAAAAAGCCAAACAAAACTTCTTTAAGGATAGGAGTGTTTTTTACGCCACCTTTCCCATTCAGGAGCAAGCTCATAAGGGCGAGTGGAACTTCAAGTTGGCAGCTGTTTACA
>JBKEAJ010000060.1:0-17963 GCA_047972135.1 Bacteroidales bacterium
GCCCTACCCTAGCATATTCTCCAATAGTAAACTCAGTGTTTGAAGCATAGGGAAGTTTTAGAGTAATACTGTTGGAGTATTTCGGTTCATTCCTAGAAAATGAATTAGTGCGTATAAAGACAGTTAAGGCTTGACAAACGAGCTTGTCCGAACGTAGCCTTTTGCAACAATTACTCGCAAATGCATTTATACGCTCTTCTAGTTCGGCATAATCACTTATGGTGGATGCAAAACTCCGTGCTGTCCTCATACTATGTCTTGGAGCAATCTGCTCTAGTTTGATTACAGAAATACCTTGCAGCTCCTTTTTAAGGCGTAGTCCGGTTATAGAAAAGGCATTACGTACATAATCATCACTTAACTGAATAAAGTCGTATGCCGTTTGTATCCCAATTGCATTTAAATGCTTATACATGCTACGTCCAATTCCCCACACATCTTTAATCTTAGTCCACCGAAGAGCTTTAATACGCTTGTCGTCATTGTTAATCACATACACTCCGCTGGTACGTTCAGGAAATTTCTTGGCAATCTTATTCGCTATTTTAGCAAGTGCCTTTGTTGGAGCAAAACCCACACTAATAGGTATCTGAGTGTTCAATCTTACTTGTTTAACCATTTGAAGACCTGTATCAACAAAATTGTATCTCTCAAATCCTCTGAACTGAAGAAATGCTTCGTCTATGGAATATATCTCTACATCGGGAGTATAAGTGCCAAGAATATTCATCACCCGATTACTGAAATCTCCATATAGAGCATAGTTTGACGAATAAACTGCTATATTGTTCTTACTGAAGCAATCTTCGTATTTGTATGCCGGAGCTCCCATAGGCACAAAAGGCTTAGCCTCATTACTCCGAGCAATAACACAGCCGTCATTATTAGATAGAATGACGACGGGCTTACCAATCAATCTCGGATTAAAAATCCTCTCGCACGAGGCGTAGAAATTATTACAATCAACCAAAGCATACATACTGCAAATATAATCCTTTCAAAATGATTTTTCTAAGGATATATTTTTGGAAGTGGAGAAAAGTTCGTACTTTTGCATCCAGAGTTGTATGACACTATTGAGTCATTGACTGACAGAAGGAAAAAAATATTTGGTTACAAATTGGTTACCTAAACATTTTTGCTGTTGTGTAAACTTTTTACAAACAGGACTTTGCCCGCAGGTAGTTCGACTCCCTCCGGGTTCACAGATTGCATGGAGGATGTAGCTCAGTTGGTTAGAGCGCTGGATTGTGGTTCCAGAGGTCGCCGGTTCAACCCCGGTCTTCCTCCCCAAAAACCGAGTAGGCAGGGGGATTACTCCCCCACCCTCTCATACCGCTGTGCGTACTTAAAGCAGTTCAGCCATCCCCTCAATATCGGATTAAGTTCTTGGACTATTTGCCGCAAACTACATCCTCTGTTGCGAGAATTTACCCTATATACTTGACCCTCCTTTGATGTGATAGCTCTGTGTACGTCTTCATAGATTATTAACATGCCTGTCACTCCAATAAAAAAGGATGTCGATTGACATCCTTTTTTATTTTTGCTCATGTTTTTAAATCAAGCCTTTTATCGCTTTCAGTGCCGACTCATAATCTGGCTCGTTGGTTACTTCCGGACATACTTCCAAATATTTTATTACGCCGTCCTTGCCAACTACTACCGTAGCTCTTGTTAGCAGACGTAATTCCTTTATCAGAAGTCCGTATTTTGTACCAAAGTCAACATCTTTATGGTCGGACACAGTTACTACTTTGTCCAATCCTTCGGCTGCACAAAAACGCCCCTGCGCAAATGGCAAGTCGCAAGATACCGACAAGATAACAGCATCACCCAAACCAGCAGCTTCTTTGTTAAATCTCTTATTTTGCAACTGACAAACACCTGTGTCTATCGACGGATATACCGCCAACACAACTACTTTGCCGGCGTAATCGCTCAACTTAACAGGATTTAGTCCTGCTCCCAACACATTGAAATCTGGAGCTTTATCGCCCACTTTCACTTCATTCCCTAGAAGTGTCATAGGGTTACCCTTGAAGGTAATCTTTCCTTTTATCTCATTCATTTGTTTATAATTTCGCAATAAGCTGTAAGCTAGAGACTTTATGCTTTTGCTGTTTTTAATCATCCGTAATTGCGAGCGTCAGCGTGGCTCTATTTCCTCTTCCTATCGCTCTCGTTGAGGAATATTTTTCTCATGCGTATGCTCTGTGGAGTAATCTCCACATACTCATCACTTTGTATATACTCTAGGGTCTCTTCGAGCGAGAATTGTATTTTGGGTGCGATATTTAGACCATCGTCAGAACCCGACGCTCGCATATTGGTTAACTTCTTACCTTCCAATATATTAACAAGCAAATCACCCGGACGCGTATGTTCGCCTATTACTTGTCCCATGTAAACATTTTCGCCCGCCTCCACAAAGAACATACCCCTGTCTTGAAGCCTGTTAAGTGCATAACCCGTAACCGAACCTGTTGATTTAGATATCAGTGAGCCATTTATTCTTTCAGGTATTTCTCCTTTGTAAGGCTGATATTCTTTTAAGCGATGGGTGATTACGGCTTCGCCTTGAGACACTGTCAATAAAGTATTACGCAATCCTATCATTCCCCTCGACGGTATGTCAAACTCCAAATGCTGAATGTCGCCCTTCGGTTCCATAACAAGCATCTCGCCTTTTCGTCGGGATACATGGTCGATTATCCTGCTTGAATGCTCCTCTGGTACGTCTACGGCGAGTATTTCAATAGGTTCGCACTTCTTCCCATCAATCTCTTTGTAAATAACCTGAGGCTGTCCCACCTGCAATTCATAACCCTCTCTGCGCATAGTCTCTATAAGTATTGCAAGATGCAGTATACCTCGCCCGTAGACCAAAAATCGGTCTTCGGAGTCGGTAGTTTCTACCCGCAATGCAAGGTTCTTTTGTACTTCTTGAAACAGTCGGTCGCGAATATGCCTAGAAGTAACAAACTTACCTTCCTTCCCAAAAAAAGGAGAATTGTTGATGGTGAACAACATGTTCATCGTCGGCTCGTCGATGGAGATGCGTGGTAGAGCCTCCGGTTGTTGTAAGTCGGCAACAGTGTCGCCTATCTCAAATTCTGTAAGACCCGTAAGGGCACAAATGTCGCCCGAACCGACACTCGACACCTTGCGCTTGCCTAGCCCTTCAAACACATGAAGCTCTTTGACAGTCATTTTCTTAACACTTCCGTCGGCAACACAAAGCCCAATTTGTTGGTTTTCTTTTATCTCGCCTCGATAAACCCGCCCAATAGCAATACGCCCTGTATAGGACGAAAAATCAAGAGATGTAATTTGCATCTGCAATGCCCCCTCGTTAATGGGGGCTGGGGGAATCTCCGACACAATACTGTCGAGCAAAAAAGAAATATCGTCGGTGGGGGTCTCCCAGCTCTTGCCCATCCATCCCATTTTTGACGAACCATACACAGTGTGAAAGTCTAACTGCTCTTCGCTTGCGCCTAAGTTAAACATCAAGTCGAACACTGCTTCATGCACCTCGTCGGGACGACAGTTTTCCTTATCAACTTTATTGATTACAACGATAGGCTTTAGACCAGCCTGAATGGCTTTGGAGGTTACAAAACGTGTCTGTGGCATTGGTCCTTCAAAGGCATCGACCAAGAGTAGCACTCCGTCTGCCATTTTCATAACCCGCTCTACTTCCCCTCCAAAATCGGCGTGCCCAGGAGTATCTATAATATTGATTTTTACGTCATTGTAAGACACTGACACATTTTTTGAAAGTATTGTGATTCCTCGTTCTCTTTCGAGGTCGTTGTTATCGAGTATCAGGTCGTCGTACTGTTTATGCTGCTCCAGTGCTTTGCAATAATGTATTATCTTGTCAACAAGTGTTGTCTTACCATGGTCAACGTGCGCAATAATGGCAATGTTTCTGATATTCTGCTCCATCGTGATTTTAATATTTGAGGCGCAAAGTTACGCTAATAAACCATAGCTATAACTATCGCAATAATAATTTAGGATTAACATTTCTGATTATATAATTTTTTGCTTCGTCGCCAGCTCCTCGCAATGACGTTCATTTGCTTGGCGGCATCATTTACAATTAATCATTAACAATTTACCATTAAATTGCTTATAGCCTAAAGCGTACGGCATACAGCACTTTTAAACAAAAAAACAATGTATTGAGGTGCAAGTCCAGAAAGTGATGACTTAAAATAAAATTCTTAACTTTGAGCCTAAAAGCGTTTTTCTCAAATCGGCACTAGTAATAAGAAAGCATGAGGACAATATAAAAATACGACTATTGTCTGAAAAACCGACATCCAAAAATCTAAATATATAGAAAAAATGAAACAATATAAAGACCTACTGCAACACATTCTCGACAAAGGAGTGAAAAAAGAAGACCGTACGGGAACAGGAACAATCAGCACTTTCGGCTATCAGATGAGGTTCGACCTGCAAGAGGGATTTCCTCTGATTACGACCAAGAAACTACACCTAAAGTCGATTATCCATGAACTACTGTGGTTTCTGGCTGGAGACACAAACATTAAATACCTAACAGACAACGGAGTGCGTATTTGGAACGAATGGGCGGACGAAAACGGCGAGCTCGGCAATATTTACGGATATCAGTGGCGTAGCTGGCAAAGCAAAGACGGCAAAACAATCGACCAGATACAAACAGCTATCGACACGATAAAAAACAATCCCGACTCGCGCCGCAACATTGTGAGCGCATGGAATGTGGGAGACCTCGACAATATGAACCTACCACCCTGCCACCTGCTGTTCCAATTCTATGTGGCAGAGGGGAAACTGTCGTGCCAGCTCTACCAGCGTAGTGCTGACACCTTCCTTGGAGTGCCTTTCAATATTGCGTCTTACGCCCTACTAACCATGATGATGGCACAGGTAACGGGTCTTAAACCAGGCGATTTTGTACACACTCTCGGCGATGCTCACATCTACACCAATCACTTGGAACAAGTTAATACTCAACTATCAAGAGAACCCTACTCTCTCCCTTCAATGAAAATAAACCCTGCGGTGAAATCTATCTTCAACTTTAAATACGAGGATTTTGAGTTGCAAAACTACGAGGCGCACCCACATATCAAAGGCATCGTTGCAGTGTAATCTAAAAAAATATGAGCAAACCTGAAATTATTATGATTTGTGCCGTAGACAGTAATATGGGCATTGGCAAGGACAATGATATGCTGTTTTACATTTCAGAAGACCTAAAACGATTTAAGCAACTGACATCGGGGCACAGCATCGTTATGGGACGCAAGTGCTGGGAGTCCTTACCCAAACACCCTCTGCCCAAACGTGAAAATATCGTTATGACCACAAACCCCAGCTACAAATGCGAGGGTGGAATACTTGCAAACTCAGTGGAACAAGTGCTGGATATATGCAAGAATGCAGAGAAAGTCTTTATCATCGGCGGTGCTCAGATTTACAAACTGTTTATGCCCTATGCATCAAAGCTACTAATCACGGAGATAGACGACAGTAGCAAGAAAGCCGATGTTTTCTTTCCCGATATTGATATGAATATTTGGAAGACAGCAGACAAAAGCGAGACTAACGCAGATATTAATCAGGTGAAATACAGATATATAGAATACACAAAAAGGGCAGACATATAGCCTGCCCTCTGTAAACAAAATAGAATAATAGTGTGATTATTTTGGATTTACATCCCACCACAGCGGAGTAGCACCGTTGTCGGCACCTCCTAACATTTCTACAGCATTTGCATAGCCATCAGGATTATTAGCTTTCTCAGTAACCGAGAAGTTAAGACGACGCACTTTCTTGTCCGTGTCAATCACGCCCTGACTGTTATTAATAATCACTGGTAACAATTTTGGATAGCCCGTACGGCGTTGTTCAGACCAAGCTTCTATTCCATCGGGGAATGTTGCGATATATTTCTGAGTGATTATCTTTTGCAAGAGTGTCTCAAAGTCGCCTTGCACGTCCCACTTAGGAGAAACACTGTTCAGATTGGTAGAGCCTGCTGCTTCATTATTGTCTGCATTCAGATAGTCAACAAAAGGCGCAGCCATATTATCGCTTGCCAAATAGCTGCCTGCTGAGCCAAGACCATATTGGTCGAAGGACCTCTGAACTCCTTTCTCATACAGCTCGGCAGAAGTGCCTCCCATACCACTCCAGCCTCGCAAAGCACCTTCGGCACGAAGAAGATAGACCTCAGCGGCACTCATAAGTTGTGCAGGAGTTTCGGCAGCGAAGTTCAACGACGAGTGTTGTCGGTATAAATCTTTGTTTGGAAGATCTATACCCTGTCGGATACCTTTATACTTAGCACCCTTAGCAAGAACTGTTGCATCGGTGGTAGGCAGGAAGTACTTCTCCAATCGAGGGTCGTCATATCCTGTCATGATAGACTCCATAGTTGCGCCCATTTTGATGTCGCCCCACTGAATAGAAAGAGCAAACAATGGGTGCTGATAGCCTTTCCCACTCACCGTAGCATCGAAATCTTCCATAACTCCATAAGAGTTAGCCATTGCTGCCTCTCCCTCAGTCTTGGCTTTTGCAGGATCGACATCCGATATGCGTATTGCCAAACGCAGGCGCAGAGAATTGGCATATTTAATCCATTTTTCAAAATCGCCACCAAACATCAGATCGTAGCGTTCCAATGGTTTCGCACCGGGATTTGCAGTAATGTAGTTTCCCAATATAGTGGTACATTCGTCCAAATCTTTCAGAAAAGCAGAGTATGCATCCTTTTGTGAATCAAATTCGCCGCCCGTTTGCGAGTCCCCGTAATGTGTATAGATGACAGGACCATACTGATCTGACAAACGATGCATCGCCGCCACCCTGAGGATTCTTGCCGCTGCATAAATCTCGGGATAGTCCTCCTTTGAAGAGCGTTCCACCTCGCCAGATGCAGTCATAAAATAAGCATAAGTATAATCCCAGTTCGAGCCGTTCCACCCGTCGACCAACGAATAGTTGGTGTTGTTCACATTACCATTGAAATCCGTAGGCGTCATCATGTAGCCAGAGAAAATATCTGCGTTCAGATTTTGCATAATCTGGAAAGGCCAGTTTATTCCCCAGCCCCAGTTAAAGTTGCAATATATCATTTGCTGCATCTGAGGGAAAAATCCTCCCATAGAATAAAAATCAGATTCAAGCTGCTCATTAGTAAGCTTGCTCTTATCAATATTATAATCCTCGAAATTACCTGTACAACTGAACATTAGCAACAATACTGCCGTAAATATGCCTGTTATTTTAAATATATTTTTTTGCATGATTGTATGTTTTAATAGGTTAGAAAGTAAGTTTGACATTAAATCCTAAACTACGAGTAGTAGGCATTCCGAACACATCAACACCCTGCAAGTCATTGCCGGTGCCCAGTACGGCATCAGGATCGAAAGGTGCTTCGTTGTAGAAGAAAAATAGGTTTCTGCCGACAAACGAAAGTGTCGCTCCCTCAATAAATCCTGTCTTATTCAACAAACTTTTTGGCAAACTATACGACAGCGAAAACTCTCTTAGTCGGATATTGGTTGCCGAATAAACATAGTTCTCGGTTATTCCTGCACGCCCACCAACAGTACTATAATAGCCCTTAACATCCTCAACCTTTGTTCCTTCCAACATAACATAGCCAGCGTTTCGTGCATCGGCAGTAGTCGTGGTAACGCCATATAAATCTAGGTCGGCTTGTGTGAGCGACACAACATCGCCTCCAAACCTGCCGTCAATCAAGAAGCCCAAGCCCCAATTCTTATATCTGAAAGTACTGTTCCACGACAAGTTAAAATCTGGAGTGGCATTAGCAATCTTACCAAAATCAGAGTTCGAAAGTGGCAATCCTGTTTTGTCGTCATATTGAATATTACCCGCATCATCTCTTGTAAACACCTTTCCGTAAATATCACCAAACGAACCGCCTTCTTCTAAGCGCATCCAGTATGAGCTGCTCGTCTGCTGCCCAACGTTGAAAGCATCTAGGTCAGGATGCAACTCGATAATCTTGTTCGTGTTTGTGGAGAAGTTGATATTGTTGCCCCATGAAAAATTCTCCCTATTGAAAGGATTGATACCCAACACTATTTCAACACCTCGGTTTCTGATATTACCCGCATTAACATAGTAATAATTGTAGCCCGAACCTGCAGGAGCAGGCAAATTAAAGTATTGATCGAGCGTATTAGTCTGATACCAAGTAAAATCAAAGGTTATAGCATTCCTCAGAAAACGAGATTCAAATCCAAATTCTTTCGACTCCGAAATCTCAGGTTTCAAATCGGTAAATGGCGCATTACCGTTAAAGATAAGGTTGCCACCTGCACCCATAGTATGAGTTTGATAGCTCACGCCAAAGGGAATAGTATTTCCAACCTGTGCAAATGAAGCTCTAACTTTAAGAAATTCCCAAAAATCAGGCATATTGATAAACTCACTCAACACAGCAGTAAGACCAAGCGACGGATAGAAGAAACCTTTCGACATACTGCTAGTATACGCCAATGTTGACGACCAATCGTTACGTCCGGTAATATCTAAAAACAGCCCGTTTCTCCATCCCAATTGTGCAGTTCCAAAAATCGACTGCATCTGAGTCCTTGTGTTAAGCTCCTCAATGTAGCCGGGTCCTGCGAAGTTTCCAAGATTAAATACATTGGCAACCTCAAGTCCGCTAGGACGAGAGTCCATCATAGTATAGCGCAACTTCATGTCGGTGATACTCGCGCCTAAAGATGCTACTAATGTAAAATCTTTGCCCAAAGTCTTATTCATATTCAGCAACATATCGCCGTAAGTCAAAGATTCGTGGCGATTACTTGTGATATAACGACCGTTGTTATACGAGCCTCCTACAAGTTCAGCAGCAGTGGTTGCATAGATATTTTGGTCGTACTGGTCGAAGGTATTGTCAGAATTTCCACGTAATTGGAAGTTCAGCCAATCGGTGATGTTCCACTTGGCATTTAACGAAGCAATAACCCTATTGCGCTTGTCTTCGCTGGGTAGTTCGTTAGTCAGCCACCAAGGATTTTGCTCCCACGAATCGGGAGTCTTGTGCCAATTCTGAACGTTTAAGTTGCGTTCTGTATCAAAGTTCTTATACTCATTTTTGTATGGAGCGATACTCTCCCCTCTCGGGTATCTATACAATCCCACCAATGGATTCATGTAGTAGCCTCCAGGAGTAGGACGGTTCTTAACAGTCTGATTAATAAGGTTTACGTTTCCATCAAGCTGAATCTTGCCATCATAAAGTTTTGCCGTCTGACGAAAGTTAATGTTGTGCTTGTTCATCTTGTTGTTTTCGATAATTCCTTTTGCACTCGTGTTGGCATACGAATAGTAAGACTGAAACTTTTCGTTACCGAAACTCACTGACAAAGAATTAATTGCAGTAACTCCCGTTTTGAAAAAATCTTTAGCATTGTCGTCGCCACCATTTATTTTTTCTCCCCAACTCTCTCCACCATCAGAAGCTCCATAACTATTCTGAAAATCAGGAGTCTCAATAGCATTGTCAAAAGTTACATTAGACGAAAAGTTGATAACGGGTTTTCCAACTTTACCTTTTTTGGTAGTAATAACGATTACTCCATTTGCGGCACTCGACCCATACAAAGCCGCAGCAGAAGCTCCTTTAAGCACTGTCATACTCTCTATGTCATCGGGGTTTAGGTTTCCAATTCCATCGCCGCCGTCTCTAGCTCCTGCATCATTAGTACCACCGATAGAGGTTGCAGGCTGACTTCCCGAAGAGTTCAGCATTGGAATACCATCGATAACATACAGAGGCTGATTGTTGCCAGTTGCCGACCTATTACCGCGAATGGTAACTTTTGCCGACCCTCCAACACCCGACGAACTTTTGTTGATGATAACTCCGGCACTCTTACCTGCCAATGCATTTATCATGTTAGCATCTTTTGAACGGCTAAGGGCGTCGCCGTCAAGCTGCTGTGCGGAATACGTCAGTCCGCGAGATTTCTTCTCTATCCCAAGTGCCGTAACTACAGCACCTTCCAATTCAATCGAACTGGAAGCAAGAGAAACATTAATTGTAGTCTGCTTGCCAACAACTACTTCCTGGTTGTCATAACCAATGAATGAATACACCAAAACAGCATCTTCACCCGCAACCTCAATAGAATAGTCTCCGTTTACATCGGAGATAGCACCATTGGAACTTCCCTTTTCCATTACCGTGGCTCCAACAATGGCAAGACCTTCGGCATCTTTAATGTTGCCGTTTACCGTTATCTGCGCCCATGCATTACCTGCTACGATAAAACACAGGGCAAAAACAAATAGAATTTTTTGCATAAATCTACGTTTTAGGGTTAAATAATCAATTGAACATCAGGCTAAAAGCAAACTCGACGGTCGGGAATATCTGCAATACAAACACACCCTACCCCAATAGCACACACTCGTACCTTTGCTGCAATATAAACAAATGTAAATACATCTTAAATACACACATTAATCAAAATGGTAACCTACTTTACTTCAGTTACTAGTCAATGCCGTAACATTGATTTTGAATTCTCGAAGTGCAATTATAAGAAGTTTACATGTGCAATCCTAACAAAACAATGATTTTTTGTTAACTTTAAGTTAGTTTATAACGCATTTTAACAAGTCGCAAAATAGACATTTGCTGCAAATAACGCACCAAAACAGCAAAACACATTGTAAAACATAGCTAACATACAGTTAATATGACAAGATTATGGCTATATAACGAATAGAATTTGTAATAGCTATATGCCGTATGCTTTAGGCTATAAGCGAACGTCATTGCGAGGAGCTGGCGACGTGGCAATCTCATGCAACAATGAATAGATCGCCGCGATGACGCTCGCAATGACGGCAAGCCAAACTCTAAACCTTCAACGATTAAACAGTTCAACGATTAAACAAAAATCCCTATCTTTTCGCAAGACTTTGCCCCATACGCTATCAGAGCAAACTGTCAAGAGCATCCCTGTAAACCTCAAACTCAAAGCCCCGACTCGACATAAACTGTATCAGCTTAGAACGTAATTTATATTTATCAACCTCTCTCAGTTTGCTGAACTTCAATATGAGCACATCTCTGGCAACCTGCACATAAAAATCGTAGTCAAAATCATTCAAAAGATTATCCACTGCCTCACCACGCAACTGCAGCTGCCTAAGCATAAACCGAACTTTCTGCTTGCCCCAATGATTGTACTTAATCTTGTCGTTGACGTAGGCTTTGACAAAACGCATATCATTCAGAAATCTATCCCTAATCAACCTTTCAATAACAGCATCGATTTTGCCTTCATCGTCCATGCCCCAATCCCTCAGTTTCTCCGCAATCTGAAAAGTGCAATACTCTCGCTTTGAACAAATAAAAGCTGCCTTGCTATATGCCGTTTCGGATTTCATCACTATCCATTTTCTTCCAACAACCTATTCAACTCTTTTTCTAGCTGATTCCTATCTGGCAAATAAAGCTGATACTTACTAACAAACAACTGATTACTAACACTCTCTAAGGCATACTCTACTAGAACACGGTCCTTCTCAGCTCCTAAAACTAAACCTATCAGCTGATTATCACCCTCTGTATTTATTTCTTTCTTGAAATAATTCAAATACAGATTCATCTGTCCAATATCTTGATGAGTTACCTCTCCTCGTTTCAAATCAATCAATACAAAGCATCTTAATATCCGATGGTAAAAAACCAAGTCAACATAGAAATGCTTTCCACCGATTGAAATTCTATATTGCCTTTTCTCAAATGTAAACCCCTTACCTAATTCTAAGAGAAATTTTTGCAAGTTAGAAATGAGCTTCTCCTCCAACTCTACCTCAAGACATTTTTGATTTTCAGGAATATTTAAGAACTCTAACACACAAGGGTCTCTAAAAATATCTTCTGCTTCTTGAATCTCCTGACCTTTTTCGGCAAGTTCTAAAACACCTTTTTTGTCTTTACTCAGAGCCAATCGGTGAAACAGCATACTTTTCATTTGACGTTTAAGCTCCCTGACACTCCATTTTTCTTTCTCACACTGTTTTACATAAAATCTGATTTCTAGCTCATTGTCAGAGCGTAACACCTCAAAATAATGACTCCATCCCAATACGTTAGACAGTGTCTCACCTTTTGGGAACATTAAATACATTTTTCTCATATACAGCAAATTAGCGCGACTAAACCCCCGACCATAAAGTCTTGTCAAGTCTTTGGACAACTGCTCAAAGAGGAAACTCCCATAATCAGCTTTCTCATTCCCTCCTTGCTCAAATTCTACGATGTGTCGTCCAATAAGCCAATATGTTTTTACCAAAATATTATTTACGAACTGGGAAGCACGCTCCCTACCCTCGCTCAACAAAATGCCTATTTCATCAATTAAGTCTTTGTATTCTGTTCGTTCTAAATCCATTTCTAAAAAGTATGGTCATCAAAGATAACACTTTATTTTATTACCTTTGTTGCAAATCAGGGTTTAAAATGTCAACAGAAAAGAAAAATACAGCATCTAGTTTGTCAGCAATAATAGTAAGAATGACACCCACCGAACATAAAAAGGGAGGTAAAGCATTGTCTATTGATTACAGCTACGCCGATAGCCCTTTCGGCTTGCTAATTGTGGCATCTACCACAAAGGGAGTCTGCTATATGGCATTCGGAGAGAATGGAAAAAACTCATTTGCAAGTTTAAAAGCCAAGTTCCCAAATGCCTCGTTTCAACATAAATCTGACGAACTGCAACAAAAAGCCTTGTCAGTCTTTAACAGCAATCCAAACACCGCCACCGAGATAATACTGCACATAAAAGGCTCCGAATTCCAAGTAGATGTATGGGAAAGCCTGCTGAAAATTCCGAAGGGAAAACTGAGTACATACACAGAAATAGCCAAACAAATCGGCAAACCCAAAGCCGCAAGATCAGTGGGAACAGCCATTGGCAGCAACCCTATTGCATACATCATTCCCTGCCACAGAGTGATACTAACATCAGGAAAAATCGGAGGATACATGTGGGGAACAAAACGAAAAGCCGAGATTCTCGCTTGGGAACAACACGTTTCCTCTTAACTCGTCTAGCCGCTTATCGATTTTGACAATTAGAACCTTGCCTCTATTCAAATCCTCCTTGCTACGAAGATATCGGGACTACGTCCCTAAAAACATTCCGTATTCCATCGTAACATCACAGCATTGTAGTATCGTTGTATCAATTAACAGCCACCTCCTCCCCCTCCAGGTACTCCTCCTTCGCAGGAGGAGAATTTTAAATCCTCTCCTGCTTATTCTTCATGTATATCATCATCCTGCAATCCGTAACGTTACGGGGGTGGTGGTGTATCTTTCCCCATGGCGTTGCCATGGGCTGAATTAATTATGGCTTACAGCCATAAACAGCCCAAAGGGCTTAAAAGCAGGTGCGGGGAGGGATGGAGCGCAAAAGGCACATGGAACGCCACAGCCCACGCACCGCAAGGGACAGGCGCCAGCTCCTCGCAATGACGTTCGTTTATTGGCTGTTCGCTTATAGCCTACGGCATACAGCATTTTTAAACAATTCAACCTGCATCTATATCAGGGCTATCGCCCTTTTTTTATTTTTAACACTCTTGTCATACACTAATTTCAAAAAAATTACTAGTATTGTACGCTTTCAATCACGCCTTGTGTTTTGTTGGCAATTTAACAATTTAAATTACAGTATGTCATGCAAAATATAACACCTCAAGAAGTACAAGAATGGGCACTACAGTTCTTGTCCCAAGCCGAAAAAGAATTGACAAATGCGGAAGTAAAGGAACAGAAAAAATATGCCGACCTAATACAACGCCCAAATGATAAAATACTTCTTTCAAAAATGCTGGATGAATCTTCGCAGATAAGAAACGATAAAAAACTATCTCCACGTCTTAGAGCATTGATAAAACAATACGGCGTTCCCCATTTTTTCAACAGTTCAGACACTTTTCTTATCAAGATGTTTGTATCGTTCGGATATATGTTCGACTCTATTGCAATGCCAATTTTCAAAAATAAACTCAGAAAAGACACTAGCAAGGTGATTATTCCCGAAGAACGCCCGTCGCTCACACAGCACTTGTCGGGTAGAGCAAAGCAGAAAGTCGGTCAAAATGTCAACCTGCTCGGCGAAGTTGTTCTTGGAAATGCCGAAGCCGACCATCGCTACAATCATTATCTGGAAGCACTGAAAGACCCTGACGTAAACTATATATCAATCAAAATATCAGGCATATACGCTCAACTACATCCTCTTAATTATAAACAAAGCAAGGAAGTACTTTGTGAAAGACTTGCAAGAATATATCAGCAATCCATCGACCATCCTTATACAAACGAGGCAGGTGTTTCAAGCCCTAAATTCGTAAACCTTGACATGGAAGAGTATAAGGACACAGAGCTGACTTTGGATATTTTTACCACCGTGCTAAATATGCCCGAATTTAAAAACTATACCGCAGGCATTGTGATTCAGGCATATCTTCCCGATGCGTGGGATTTTCAAAGCCGATTGTTGGAGTTTGCCAAGAGACGTGCGGCAGACGGAGGCGCACCTATCAAAATGCGATTGGTAAAGGGTGCAAACCTACAAATGGAAAGTATTATTTCGTCGTTGCGAGGATGGAATAACCCCGTTCTGCCTTCAAAAATCGAAGTTGACGCCAACTATCTGCACATACTCGACCGCTCCTTGCTGCCCGAAAATGCGAAAGCAATGCACGTGGGAGTGGCATCGCACAATTTCTTTTCGATAGGATATGCCTACCTGCTTAGTCAGAAAAATGGCGTGGAAGACTATGTTAGCTTTGAAATGCTGGAGGGCATGGCAAACCACCTGCCAAGAGTTATGCGCAAATTGGAGAAACAGGTGATATTATATACTCCCGTCGTAAAGAAAGAACATTTCCTGAATGCCGTGTCATACCTTGTACGAAGACTGGACGAAAATACTGGAAAAGACAATTTCTTGAGCTATTCTTTCAATCTGAAAGCCGACACGGAACAATGGAAATTCTTATACAATCAGTTCCAAGAGGCTTATAATCTGAAAGATAAAATCGTTGCAGAGCCAAATAGAATACAAGACAGACTGAAAGGTGTCGTAGAAAATTCCTGCAAAAGACCGGAAGGACAGTTTAAAAACGAGCCTGACACTAACTTCGACTTGCCTCAAAACAGAAAATGGGCTGAAAAGATACTTACAGATTGGCAAAATCGCCCTACTCCGGAGTTTGAAAAACTTGACACAGAGGGCGTAAAGACCATGCTGGAAACTGCTCAAGAAGATAAATCCCAATGGCGAAAATCCTCAATGCAGCATCGGTCTGAGATACTGCACAAAGTGGCTGACAAGTTGAGCGAATCAAGAGGCGACCTTATAGGCTGCATGGCTGCAACTACCCGAAAAACATTTATGGAAGGCGATGTCGAAGTGTCGGAAGCTATTGATTTCTGTCGCTTCTATCCCGACAGCATGGAGGCATTCCACAATTTAGAAACAGTGAGCTATGCTAGCAAAGGTATTGTATTGGTTATCTCACCGTGGAACTTCCCTCTTGCCATTCCTGTCGGAGGAGTAGCTGCCGCATTGTCGGGTGGCAACAGTGTTATATTGAAACCTGCAACTGTGTCATACCCTATCGCCTTGGAGTTTGCCAAATGTTTTTGGGACGCAGGTGTTCCCAAAGATGCCTTGCAGTTGGTATGCACTAAAAATCGAGATGCCCTAAACATCCTGACGGCAAGCCCTGCTGTCAAACACACTATACTTACAGGAGGTACAGATACAGCTTTCAACCTTCTCAAAAATAATCCGACTTGTCCACTGTCAGCAGAAACCGGCGGCAAGAATGCAATTATCCTCACTGAGAGCGGCGACATGGACCATGCTGTACTGAATATTGTTAGCTCCGCTTTCGGCAATGCTGGTCAAAAATGCTCCGCTTGCTCTCTACTCCTTGTTGAAAAAGGCGTTTACGACAATCCCGAGTTTAAATCAAAACTCAAAGATGCCGTTACAAGCCTGCAAACAGGAAGCCCTTGGGAACTGAATAATATTATAGGTCCGATGATTACAAACAACAACGATAAGCTGCTACACGCCATTGACAACATGGAAAACGGCGAGTCGTGGCTCGTAGAACCCGAATTTCTCGACGATGAAAAATATATCCTCAAACCTACGGTAAAATGGGGAGTGCGACCCGACAGCTATACCTTTAAAACGGAACTCTTCGCTCCTCTATTGGCAGTAGTGCGTATCGACAGCCTAGAAGAAGGTATCAAATTTGTTAACAGCTCCGAGTACGGACTGACCTCAGGTCTGCAAAGCCTTGACGAACAAGAGCAGGCTCTTTGGAAAGACAGTATCGAAGCAGGAAATCTATATATCAATCGTGGTATCACGGGTGCAATAGTAAATCGTCAGCCCTTTGGCGGCATGAAACTGTCGTCTTTTGGCGGAGGCATCAAAGCTGGCGGAGTGAATTACACCTCATGTTTCGTGAATTTCTCTGAAAATGAAGCACATAATACAGACGTGAAAATAAATCCGAAATTCAAGGTTCTACAAGAATTGCTTCCCGAAGAAAGCAAAGCTCGCTTTGCCAACGCCGTCGACAGCTACTTGAAAAATTGGAAAGAGGAATTTGCGGTGGAGCGTGATGTCAACAATATCTTGGGCGAAAGCAACGTGTTCAGATACCGCCCAATAAAATCCTGCGTGCTAAGATTAAATGGCAACGAAGAACTATGCGACATTTTTATGGTTGCAACAGCATGCAGTATCACCGGCACTCAATTGACTATCAGCCACAATACTGATAATACAACTGTTCAGAAGGCTGAAACTGCCCTCAAGGCAATGAAGGTAAAAATAAAAGAACAAAGTGAGGAACTATTCCTTGCTGAACTCAGCCAATATGAGCGAGGACGCACGTTTAGCAGTGATTTGTCCGATGCAGTGTATCAAAAAACTTCTGAAACAGGAAAATACATTGCCACCGCAGAAGCAATAGCAGAAGGACGAGTGGAGTTGCTACATTACCTAAAAGAACAAAGCCTTACACACGAATATCATCGCTACGGAAGTATATTGGAGTAAAGTTATATAAAAAACTAATCTAGCAAAATGAGTAGTGTATTAAACTCTTGCCTGCCAAGCTTTACTGCGCCACTAGCTCAAAACAACCGTTAAGCCCTTTGCTCCGTGCGCCCCTATCACCAAAGACTGCTCTATGTCGGCAGTCGTTGACGGGCCGGAGATAAAGACCCCAAAACCATAATCATTGAATTCTATTTGCTCGTATGCCTCATGCATATTACTGACAATCTTGCTCTTATCCAAAACTATCACTAAATACTCGGAGATGAAATAGACAACTTTTTGACGGACATTCTGAGGTATCCATACGCAAGCGTTTTCTGCCACTCCAAGCTCGCCTTTCACTATTGCCAAATCTGTTCCATTCAACTCATGCGGATTGTCAATTTCATCAGGGTTTATAGTTGCAATAGATATTTCGGGAAGATTTGACGCTATATGCTCTGCCTCAGGATATAAGGACTGTACTAGCTCGTTTAAATCTTCGCCCTGCTTGAGAATGCGAGCTGAACCGCCCACCGCTTCGCACATCTGCATAAACTTGGCGAGTTTGTCGTCATACTCAAGCCCTGCAATATGCTCTATATCAGGCATATCATAGCGCACCGAAATATGACGCTTCACATTCTTCAATATATCATCTTTTCTACTCATTGTCTTTAATATATTATTCGTCTTACTTCTTGGGCTTCTGCACTTTACCCTTTTTCCACATCGACGTGAATGACTCTTTGGCAAACTTAGGCATCTCACGACCCTTACCCCACTCGTTCAGCCCATTGTACA
>JBKEAJ010000061.1:0-15381 GCA_047972135.1 Bacteroidales bacterium
AGCCCTGTGATTGTCTTTTACTCTATCATTTTGCTGTCAATATCGTGATGCTCAACAACTCCGTTTGTACTCGATAATAAATATTCTCCGGGATTAAGAGTGAAAGGCAAGTTACATTCTTGAGCTCCTATTTTCAGATATATTCCACTCACACCTTCTTTACTTTTCTCGGATAGGCTGATTGCAAATTGCAATGTTTGTGTCTGCCCTTTACAGAAATAGCTCCACTCTGCGGCTGTTGGCTGTCCCGGCTCCTTCTGAACACTAACATGCTTATAATCAAGAGACACCAAAGCGTTTTCATCTGCTTTGAAAATATTATCGGGAAGGGTGTTTTTATCTCCGAACTCTTGTGCTTTACCTGTTTCCGGAGCCCACGACTCTACAAAAATCAATTCAGGCTTGCCATATCTAAGCTTCAACTCATAAAAACTAAAGGGGTCTCGCAATTGCTCTTTCTCTTTATCCGTCAGGGTTTGCGCCAACCTTACATTTTCCCATTTCTTTATCTCTTCCAGTATTTGCCTACCGTCTGGGTTCTTCTCAACGATATTAGGGTCGATATAAAAATCAACACCTGCATCATAACCGGTGCATAGACCCATTACCCACTGAATATCTTTTAGTGTAGTCTTGTCGCTAATTTTGAACTGTCCCATTTTTCTTGGCAACAAATCCTCTTCCAAACCTTTTTGAGACTTCAAGCGGTGTTCCAACTGCGACTCTCTGAAATTCTTAGCCCACCATGGTTCTCCCCAACTCTCGTTGGCAAAATAATGCCACGAATAGTGCATTACATCCGAGGAGTTGGCTATGATATTTTTATTGTCCACATTATCGTAGAAAACCTTTATAAACCTATCGCAAGCGTAACGCCCATGCCCAGTGGCAAGTCCACCCTCGATACCATCGAAACTGATACGCTCCAACTTTGTTTCGTTGAAAAATTTTGCTAAATTCTTTGCTACCTCGTCTTGCAACTGAATATCAGGAAAGAAAACTTTATAATAATGAGATACTAATCTGCCTACTTGTTCTCCCTTTGCATGCGCCGCTGCTGTAGTCCCAAAAGCTCCTCTTTTACAATCGTTTAAAACTAAAACCCCGTCTTGTGATACTGATGAGAACTCTATTATCTCATTTCCAATACGCACGGTAAACAGTTCGCGGTTTCTATTTTCGTTTGCCAACTTCTCTTCTTCAGAGCTGTTAAAAACATCCTTATTGTATGCTGCTCTTACGGTTTCGTCGGCAAGTTCTATTTTTGTTGCATCGGCAGAAATGTCTAGTTTTAACGACGTTAAGCCTGCCACTTGCAAGTGCTGATTTGGAAGCGGAGTAACGAGAGGGTCGTCGGTAGTTATAAAATTTGACAAGGTATGCGCTCCCAATGTGATATTACGCTTTTTAGCTTTTTCCGAACACTCTAATACAGAGGCATATCCTTTAGGAAAATCTTTTTTCTTGACAGGATAAGTTCCCCACGACTCAAAAATACCGGGATGATATACGCAAGTGATGCCGGCTTTCTCTGCAACTTCGAGGCAAGCATCAATATTGTCAACATTGTAGTTCATTATAAATTTTGAAGAAGTGGCATATAAGGAATTTTTCAACCATTCTCCATCATGAGTCAGATATGGTAGTCCTTCGTTTTGCTCTATCGTGGCAACCAGCTCCTTTAGCTCTGATGTCCGAACGCCATATATGGCAAATTTAGAACCGATAAGTGTACTATCTGAATCTAAAACGGGAACAGCTTGTGTCAGCTCCTGCAAACATGAGTTTTGGATGCTCTCCGTCGAACGAGAACGGGTAAAACCCTGCAATTCGGTATAATCGCCCTCCCTCTGTGCTGTATTGCCAAAACGCTCACGAGGGATTAGCTCAAAACCGCCACAGCTCTTTAGATTAAGTCCCATCAAACCGATAGCAAAATCCTCGTTGTAGGCAACACCTATGGATTGTCCGACTTTGTCTGTCAGCTTCACTTTGTATGCTCCCCATATCACTTTGTCAATATCTTTGGGACTTTCTAAAGCCAACAATTCAAAAGTGATGTAAGAATCGTTCGAACGATATGCTATTCTGGCAACAGCAGCGAGCTTGTCGAAATGAAGCGTAATCTCATTACCCTTGATGGACAAGCAGTCGGGTTGGTATAAATTGTTATTCAGCTCCAATTGCATGAGGTAGGAGGTATCACCCTGATACAAGTAATTGACTCCTTTGTCTCTGTCTTCCAATTTTATCAGCTGCCCTTTGTCATTAAATTCAACAGTGAAATAATCGCTTGTAACAATAGGTTTTGTTTCATTACAAGACACTGTAAAACAGAGTAAAATGAGAACTACTATGGCAAGTACATTTCTATTCATATCTTCTCTAATTATTAATTTCATCTGTTTATAATTTGTTTTTTAATTGCCACATGTATCTCGCCAATGCAATCACACTTCTGTGTGAGACTTGTCTCATGGCTCGTTTCATTTCTTATCTATCCCCATAGTATTTCGGCTCATCTTAAGGTTCTTATTTCGGCTTATAAAGATAATACGGCAGGGACTATTTTCCAAATCCCCACCGTATATAATCTATGAGATACTTATATTAATGAAGTGTCGGGTCGAATGTTCCTCCGTCCCAACCTACATTTTGCACTAATTTCGGGTTCTTTTCTAAATCACCCTGACGGATTGGAAAGAAGTAGTAGCTCTCGGGAATATACATTAAAGGGTCATTATTATTGATAACCTCACGCACTGTATATGTGAAATCTTCGGGTAAGAAATCTTTTTTTGTAAGTGTGCCGTCAGGGTTCTTAAATTCATCCTTCACAAATGCTTCCAATCCGTACTTTTTGGTTCCGTTAAGCAAGTGCCAACGGCGTGTGCGGCGTAAATCGTCCAAGCGTTTGCCCTCGAATGCAAACTCAATACGGCGTTCTGCAAGAATTGCATCACGGGTTTGCTCTTTGCTCAGACCAGAGCCTAGACCATAAGTGCCATCAGAGCCTTCCTCTATACCTGCTCTTTTGCGAATGGACTTTAAGACCTCAAGTGCTTCGGCAGACTTCCCTGTTTCGTTGGCTGCCTCTGCATAGTTTAGCAACACTTCTGCATAGCGAATCTCTACCCAGTCGGTACTATTTGTTTCTACTTCATCCGCAGGCAAGCCTATTTCCAAACCTTTTCTGCAGTAGAATCCCGTCGTTCCGTGATCTTGTTTATCACCAAATATATCCAAGGGACTTGCAATACCTGATGGAACAAGATCGTAGGTATTGTATTGACGTCTTCCTGCTATCCCGCTTAATTCAAACAATGCACCATTGCAAGCTATAGTTGCCTCAAAGCGAGGGTCTCTGTTTTCCCAGTAAGTCTGAACATCGTAAGTGTATTTACTAGACTCTCCCACTTTCTTTCCATCTAGCATCGGATATGCCTCTACCAAACTCCAAATAGGTTGGTCGTAGCCTGTTGCATTTTTAGATTCAGACAGAGGTCTAACTCCGTGTTCACTGCGCCCATTTGTCTTTCCCGGATTGATGTACACAGTAGCCATAATGACTTCGTTATTTTTTTCTTTTTTGAATAAGTCATCGTAGCTTGATATTAGTTCGTAGCCCCAAGAAGCCAACTTGTCCTTAGCATCTTTGTTTGCATCGTAGGCTGCTTGCCAATAGCTGTTATCATAAGGATTAGAGGGATTGAACTGCGGACTAGCTTTGTGTAGCAACACTCTTCCTTTAAAAGCCAAGACTGTCGCTTTGTCTATTCTACCAAAATCATTATCCTTATAACGATTTGGCAATGAATTATATGCAGAGTCTAAGTCTTCTATAATGAAATCAAAACATTCTGCTGTAGAATTTCGAGATACCATAAGGTCTTCGTCAAGTCCTTGAGGGTCTTTGATTATAGGGACTCCACCCTGATTTGAAACCATGTCGAAATAGTTCCATGCACGCAAGAAATACGCTTGCCCCTTTATGGCACTGCGCACATCTGTATCAAGAGTTCCGCCATCAATTTCATCCAAAAGAATATTGATTTTGCGCACTGTTGCATAAGACCAAGATCTAAAAGTGGTGTTTTGCGATGTTATATAGTCGGCACCAACAACACCCGGACCACATTCATCAACGCGCACACCTGAATTTGTTGGCCACGAAGGCATGGTAGATGCGTAAAGATTTGAAAGATAGGCACTGGCAAGGTCTTCGCTAGACCAAACCTTATCGGGCGGATACTGACTAAGATTGTCTACATCGTCCAAGACTCCGACACAAGCCGTAAGAGCCATCAGCAACATAGAAGCTATTGTAAGTCCTACCTTGCTTATATATTTTGATATTTTGAATATGTGTTTCATAATCTATTAATTAAAATGTTACACTTAAACCTAGTGTGTAGGTCTTCATTACCGGATAAGAGTCTAATGATTCTTGTTCCGGATCCATTATTTTCTGAATCTCTGAGATAGTAAACAGGTTTGTTCCATTAAGAAAGAGCTGCACCCTCTCAACGCCAATAGGCGAAGTCCAATGTTTTGGAAGATTGTATGCTAGGTTAAGATTTTTTAGACGTAAATATGCTCCATTTTTCATCCAGAATGAAGAAGCTCCACCACCGTCTTCCGGAGCCATCCATCTACCTGTTGCTCTCGGATATTCGGCATCAGGATTATCTTCTGTCCAGTGGTCTGTCCACAGTCCAAAGTACGGACGGTCTCCAACTTGGAATACACCAGATCCATTTTTAGTACTAATCATTCTGTCGTAAGCTCCTACTCCTTGGAACAAGGCATTAAGAGATAGGTTTTTCCATCCTAGATTGAAATAGAAACCATAGTTAATTCGTGGTTTACCATTGTCTGACAAATATGTCCAGTCGTTTGCATCTATCTTGCCATCAGGACCTTCAGAATAATTGGCCCCTCTGATGTCTTCAAACAAAATAGTTCCTAGCATAGGCTCTCTACCGAATTGAGTGAAGCCCGCTGGAAGTGCATCGAGGGTAGCCTGATCACGGATAATACCTTTAGAGATGTATCCACCCACACGGTTGGCTGGTTTGCCTATTTGGCTTCGCCACTCTTCCAAACCTTCGGTTTCGTCAATCTCCCTAACTTTGTCTTTAGCATATCCCATGTTTACACCGACATCGTAGGTAAAATCGCCAACTCTATCATTGTAACGCAATGCAAAATCAAAGCCTCGTATGTCGTTTGCCTGATAGTTCTCGGCAGGTGCTGAGCCACCCCATGTTGTAGGAATTGTACGAATGCGGCTACCCAAAATGTCGTAATTATAACGATAGAAATAGTCGAACTCCCCACTAAGTTTATTATCTAAGAATCCAAAATCTAAACCAACATTGTAGGATTGTGTTTTTGCCCATGTAATATTAGGATTAGGAATAGTTCCTGCTTGAATGCCGTTATAGTAGGAATCTCCAAAGACAAATCCTGTTGCAGAAGAATAATTGTTCTGATACAGAAACGCAGAAATATCACCATCGTTACCCGACATACCAAATGAGCCTCTGAGCTTAAGATTACTCAACCATGTCAGATTGTCCATGAAGCCCTCTTCACTAATTCTCCAAGCTGCCGAGAATGATGGGAAAAATCCCCAACGAGTATCTTTAGGGAAACGGTAGTTGCCATCGTTTCTAAAAGAAAACTCAGCGATATATTTGTCTGCAAAGTTATAGTTGAAACGTCCGATGAACGACACATAAGCAGACTCTCCCTCACTACCCGAGAAATTGCGGTCGGCAGCATCAGAAGAGGTTGCAAAGATTTGATCAACATCGCTTGAAAGAAGTTTGTAGGCTACTCCACTCATACCGTAACCGTAATATCCTCGTTGTTCATAGATACCAGTTGCACTGACTTTGTGCAAACCAAATGTTCTATCGTAGTTTAAAAACCAGTTTAATTGGTATTCATGATCCAAGCCGGAACTCTCGTAAATATTACTATAACTCTGACTAAGGTTGTGTGTTTTCATTGTCCAGTCGCTTACAGGAACAGACTCATCTATTTTCACGAGATTGCTTGCCTCTATAGCTGGTTTATAAAAAGTCTGACCAAGTCTTAAGCTCTTTTGTATATTGTCATTGCCAGTATAATTAACCATAAAACTTGTAGACAGCCCTTCGGTTATAAATTTCAAATCCCAGTCTAAACGTGCAATAATATTTGCCGTACGATAAATCATCTTGCGATATGCCTTGCTGTTTATAACCTCTCCTGGGTGAAATCCCCAACTTGAACCAACTGTAGGTATTGCATCATCAGTACGTTCATTTAAAGGTGTTCCGTCAGGAGATACATACCAAGGGTATATTCTTGACACATTGAATGTTGCACGGTAGAAATCTTGAACAGTAACACTTTCTCCACCATCGTATGGCCAGAAAAAACGATTAGACTCTCGTTGATTAGCACTTATATTTACATTCAGCTTAAGAGAATTGGTAAGCTCGGCTGTAACGTTAGAACGAAGATTAAAACGCTGATAGTCAGTATTATCATAAGAACCACTTGACTTGTGGTATCCTGCCATAAAGTAATACGTTACCTTATCTGTACCTCCTGTGGCACTCAAAGTGTGCTGCTGCTGACTAGGGTTCTTCCATATAATATCGTATATATCATAATTGATACCATTGTCTCTTATATATGACACAGCTTCTTCATTATAATAATGCGCACGTCCCCAAGTGTCGTCTATATCATTTCTGAATGTTACTTCATCCAAAGCACTGTAATCGTTAGTATTGTACGTGGTTCTCTGGAATGAATAACTACCTTTGTAAGAGAACTGAGCTCGCTGATTTTTCTGACCACCTTTGGTTCTTACCAACACTACTCCGTCGGCAGCCTTCATTCCGTATATAGATGCTGTTGCGGCATCTTTCAAAAAACTGATTTCTTCTACCTCGTTGGGATCAAGAGCATCGAACGCAGTCTTATCACGCACAATGTTATCGATAACATATAAAGGTGCAGAACTGCTTCCTCGTATGCTGATAGAAGATGTTGCTCCTGCAAAACCCGAATTATTGACGACTGTGATACCCGGCGCACGTCCTGCCATTGTATTGGATAATGCAGCTGTCGATATTTCCTCCAACTGCTTTGTCTTAACTGACGATGCAGCACCTGTCATGGTCGATTTCTTCTGAACACCATAGCCTATCGCAACAACTTCCTCTAAACCAACAGCATCCGACGTCATAGTTATATTTATAACCGACCTACCGTCAACAATTTCCTCTACGGTTTTCAAGCCCATAAAAGAGAATTGCAAAGTAGCACCCTCCGGTGCGCTCACCGAATAATTACCATCGACATCGGTGATAGTACCTTTGGTCGTTCCTTTCTGAACCACTGAAGCTCCGGCAACGCCAAGACCCTCATCATCAATAACCTTTCCGGTTATTGTTTTTTGTGCATACACACTACCTAAGAGTAGAGTAAAGCACAGACTTAGAATCAAAGTAAATTTTCTCATAAATCGTTGGATTAAAAGTTAATAATACATTGTGAATATTATCTGAGAACTAGACATACATCTCCCATTAGGAGAAAGTGGCTTCCACCTTTGCATAAGCGTAAGGAATAATGATTTTATATTTATTAAAGAATTGCCTAGCTTAGATACATACATTCTCGGGGAGCGGAGGAGTAACAAGCTACCTATCAGTATATTACGAAAAACGCATACCTGTTTCTTTAGAAAACCGGCACAAGTTAAGATATAGTTAAGCGCAGCAGACAGATTAAGAGAGTACAAAGTGTAAACACGACGAACACAAGCTGCTATAAAAACAAGCAACAATAAACTGATAATCTGCATATTGCGTATAACATTCATTGGCTTTTGTGTAATGTTTGCGGCTGCAATTTACACAACTACAATTGAGATTCCAAATAATAATCAATATTTTAGCAATATTTACTTATTGTCAAATTAGTCATAAATCCTTTTATTGTCGCCATTGCGAGCGCAGCGAAGCAATCTGTTCGTTGTTGCAGGAGATTGCTTCGTCGCAAGCTCCTCGCAATGACGTTCGTGTATTTGCTGTTCGTTTATAGCCTAAGACGTACGGCATATAGTATTTTAAACCTTAACGTAAGAGATAACACTGCTTTACAAATCCAAACTATCAGGATTTAATAAGAATTCTCTTAACCCCATTGTTATAATTCCATGAATTGGATTGTACAAAGATATATATTAAATCGGTGGGCATTAGCTGTTAATGCCCACCGATTTATAAGAGTCTGCTAGTTCAATGTAGGGTCGAAGGTCGGGGTCTATAGTAATTCTCCAAAAGCAATAGTACCAGAACAAAGTTCCGGCCATTAGCACATCACAGCTCCTTTATCTTTATCACCTTAAAAACAGTAAGCCCTCCATGGTCTTGAAGTCCGATATACCCTTTCTTAGCCATTCCGTAATGTTCTGCATCCTTCCATTTGCCGGCATCCTTTTGAGCCTTCCACTCATCGCTCCACAACTCGTACTCCAGCACCTTTTTTCCATTGAGCCAATGCTCTACATGAGGATTCTTAACAATGATTCTTGTTGTATTCCACTCTCCTATTGGTTTTACTTCTGCTCCCACAGGGGCTTGCATTGAGTAGTTTGAAGCTGTATACTGCGAATCATGAAGTCGGGTCGGCCAACCCTTGTCGTCTAACAATTGGTATTCCGGTCCTGTTTCGTATATCTTTTTAGAAACGCCTTCTTTCACATGGTAAAAGATTCCAGAATTACTCTGAGGGGAGATCTTCCACTCAACATATAATTCAAAGTCCTCAAACTCCTTTTTTGTTATAATATCTCCTCCATGGTCTGAGCCGACCCCTGAATTATGTAGCTCTCCGTCTATAATCTTCCATCCTGTCACATCGCCACCTCCAAACTTCCTCCACTCACTCAGACTTGTTCCATCGAACAAGATAGTCCACTCGCCTTCTGATTTAGAACAAGACAACAAAAGCACTGCAACTAATGATACAGTTAGAATCCGAATACTAAATTTTCTAATCATAATAATGTGTTTTATAAAAACTCGAATGATTTAATTAAGTCTTAAATCATTCGAGTCTTTCATATTAATATTAAGGAAGAGTCGGGTCGAAAGACCCTCCCCAATCAACATTCTGCTCTATATTGCTATTCAGGTCTATTACTTCTTTCCGAATCGGGAAGAAATAATATTTATCGGGAACAGAGGTAACCTTAACACCCGTAAATGGGATCTGATGGATAATATATTTGAAATCTTTTTCAGTCAACTCATTGTTATCACATTTTGCTTTAGCCTCAGAGATGGTCATTTCTGAGCCATTTTCGTCAATTGCGATAGATTCAACTCCATGCTTTGTTTGTCCATCTAGGCGATTAAGCATTCTGAATCTGCGCAAATCCCAGAAACGCTTATCTTCAAAGCAGAACTCTATATTACGCTCTGCCAAAATAGCCTCTCTTATATCTTCACGCGAACTTGCTGAGATTCCATATTTATCGTCATCACCTGCTTCAATTCCTGCCCTTTGTCGGATTTCTTTCAATATTGACAAAGCAACATCGGAGTAGCCCGTTTCATTAGCCGTCTCAGCATAATTCAGCATAACCTCTGCAAAACGCATTTCCACAAAATCGATGTCATACTGTTGCACCTCCGATTGCAAGAGAGAAAGGTCGCTTGCCTTGCGGATAAAAAAACCGGAATAGACATCGAGGTTAGTGGAGTTGATATTTGCATCAGAATTTGTACCGAAATCATCCAAAACATCGGCAACACCGAGTGCAGTGTACTGTCTATTCCCAATCTTACCTGACACCTCGTACACATCGCCATTCCAAACTATTGATTTATTGAAACGAGGATCTCGATTCTCCCAATAGCTTTGGAGAAACTCATCGTCGCTTTTATAATACTTTCCTGAGGGATCGTTGTAGAACTTACCATCCTTCATCGGAAACTCTTTTATCAACTCCCATGTGGGACAAGCATTTGCTTTACCTCGACTTTCAGAACCGGGACGCACGCCGTAATCCCAAACTGCTATCTTATTTGGGTAAGTATTGATAACTGCAAAAACAACCTCTGCATTCCGCTCTGCCAAAAACAAATCACTATAATCATTCACTAAGGCGTATCCTTGAGCTTTTAACTTGTCGTAAGCTGTCTTATTTGCATCATAAGCCTCCTTCCAGTAAGCATTATCCCACATATTGTCAGGATTGAATTGAGGTGAGGCTTTATACAACAATACCTTAGCTTTAAATGCCGTAGCAAAACAGCCGTCAATCTTGCCATAATCGTCAGAGGAGCTTCGAATATGCTCAGGCAGCAGACTTATAGCATCATCCAAGTCTTTTACAATCAGTTCAAAGCATTCAAGAGATGAGTTCCTCTTTACATACAGATCATCTTTATCCTTATCCTGAGGAATCTTAATATATGGAATACCGCCATGATACTTAAGCATTCCAAAGTAGACATAGGCTCTCATAAACTTTGCCTGCCCGATAATATTATCCTTAACATCTTGAGCAAGCGAGCCACTCTCGATATTAACGATTGCCTCATTAATCAAGCGTATGGTTGTATAATCCCACCTTTTATACTGTGTATTGCTTATTGTAATACGATCCGGATAGAAATGAATACCTGCAAGTTGCTGCGTCTTTTGGTCTAGCGTTCTTGACCAGTTACCAAAAACAACTTCATACACATTTGCCATATAGGCATTACTCAACAATTCGTCGTTCCAAGTAGCATCAGCATCATAGTCATTGAGATTTTCAATATCAAGCGTGTTGCAACTATTTGCAAAAGCGAGGACTACTATGCTTATTACTATTATTATATATTTCTTCATAACTGTTAGTTTTAGAATTTGATGTCAAGACCGAAAGTAAATGTTTTCATCAATGGATATGAGTCGTAACAATCTTGCTCAGGATCATGAAATTCAGTCATATCCGAAATCACAAAGAGGTTAGTTCCATTGCAAAACACTTGCGCCGAGGCTATATTCAGAACTGAGACCCATCGCTCCGGAATGTTATAGGCTACATTAAGGTTTTTCAGTCTAAGATACGCTCCATTGCGAATCCAAAAGGACTGGTTGCCAGTTCCTGACTCATACCAGTTTTTCCCTACAACTCGAGGATATTTAGCACCCGGGTTTTCGGGAGTCCAAACATCATCAGCCCATATTGGATAGTAAGGTCGAACGGTTCCTCCATATTGACGAATCCCTCCGTTGCCAGAACCTAAATTACTGATTATACGATCGTACATCCCAACGCCTTGAAAGTGTGCATCGAGAGTTATTCCTTTCCAAGATATACTTCCTCCAAAACCGTAATTTATTCTGGGAGCTGCATTCTCTGACAATAGCTGAATGTCATTACCGTCAATCTTTCCATCAGGACCGGGCGAATAACCGTCTCCTCGTATATCCTCAAAATACAACCCTCCTAAATAAGGGTCGCGTCCGTATTGTTTAAAACCTTTAGCTAACAACTCATCCAATTGCTCTTGGGTACGAATGATACCAATAGTTTTAAGTCCTTTTATCATGTCGATAGGTCTACCGATTCTTGAAAGATTCTCAAGATTACCTCCGGGCATATATAAAGCTGTCTGATCGAGTACATCCCATTGGTCGCGGGAATATCCCATATTGCCATATACGCTATATTCTATTTTATTGCCTAAAGCTCTATCTCTCCAAAGAGCATTGACCTCAAAGCCTCGCCACGACCTCTCTGCATAATTCTCTGGAGCTAGAGACTGACCATAAGTATCGGGTATGGTCACTATCCTTGATCCCAAAATATCCTTTTCAGTTTTGTAAAACCACTCAAAAGAACCCGACAGCCGATTATTCAGTACACCATAATCAAGCCCTATATTATAGGTAGTAGATGTAGCCCAAGTAAGATTAGGATTAGGAGTTGCCCCCGGCTTAATACCCAAATTTAAGTTGTCGCCCCAAATATAGGAACTGCCCGACTGGTATACGGCTGTATATGAGAAAGGAGTAATCTCATTATTATTGACATCAAGATCATTACCAGTTGTTCCTACTGAAGCACGGATCTTTAAATTTTCCAACCAGTTTGAAGTACTTTCCATAAAACCTTCTTCACTAATACGCCAAGCCGCCGAAAACGATGGAAAGAAGCCCCATCTCTTATCTTTTGGGAAAAGCGTATTCCCGTCATAACGAAAAGAGAACTCTGTGATATACTTGTCTGCAAAACCATAATGGAATCTTCCTATCCACGAAAGCCTTCCTCCTGTCACTTCATACGCGTCGCCAGTTCGTCTTTCAGCATCTTCCGAATAAACAAACATCTGATCTATATTGGTGAGAGGAGCCTCTCCTTCGGCAAAAACAACCTCTCCACCATTAGAAGCCTGCTCCCAAACAACAGTTGCAGATACATTATGCTTTCCGAAATCATTCATATAGTTAAGAAACCAGTTGAACTGTTCACTCCACAATGTCTTAACTCTATAATTGAGAGACTCCTGATTTTTGGAGAAGGTAAAAGTATTCATATTGTCGGGATTGGGGGCTGCCGGTATAAATCTGTTTTCATCGGGACTAGCTGCTTCCCAAACATAATTATGCTGATATGTCAGATACTTCTTTCGGGTATAATCATTGCTGATATAGTTCCCCACTACTTTTGTACTCAAACCCGGAACTAGCTTTCCTAAGTCTATATCAAAAGAGAGTATTGAACTAACCTCTCTCTTTCGAGTCTTTATATATCGATCTCCGATTACTTGATCCACAACGCTCCAAGCCTGCCAACTACCCATAGGTGTTTGTACAGGATAGTCTGTCACCTCATTTGCAGGAGTACCATCTTCATATAGGTAGAATGGGTATGTTTTAGGCCAATTGAAAGTACATCTGTAAAGATCACCGACAGTCTGTTCGTCATCTCCGGAGAAAGGCCAGTAGAAGCGTCTCTGATTCTGCATATTCCCCGACAGGTTCATATTCATCTTTATATAATCGGTTATTTTAGCTGTAACGTTGGAACGAAGGTTAAACTTCTCATTTTTCATATTCTTATACGAACCCGTCTCACCAATATAGCTGCCCAAGGCATAGTAAGTAACTTTTTCGCTTCCTCCCGAAACACTTATGGAATGCTTCTGATTCCACGGAGTCTGCCATATATAGTCGTTCACATTGTAGTTCTTATCTCTGAAATAATCAAACTCTCTATCCCCATTGGGAGCATCGAGACCTTGAAATTCAGCAACTCGATTTTGATAAATCAACTCATCAATAGCAGTAGTCTTGTCTGAAAGCAGCTCCATTGTAGGAGTCATAAAAGTGTAAGAACCTTGATAGTTAAATACAGGCTTCTGCTTTGTTCCGCTTTTCGTAATCACAAGAACAACTCCATTACCCGCCTGTGAACCGTAAATAGATGCTGTTGCCGCATCCTTAAGGAAACTCATTTGATCTATTTCGTTTACCTCCAAAGCATCGAAGGCTTCTTTATCTCTGACTATTCCATCAATGACAAACAGAGGTTCACCAAAGCCTCCGCGAATACGAATGTCCGATGTTGAACCCATCAATCCTGAATTTCCTGTTATGTTAACACCGGGAGCTCTACCTGCCAAGGTATTAGAAACATTGGTAGTCGAAATAGAAGTTAATTCATTCATTTTTACGGCTGTGATTGCCCCGGTCATGTTAACTTTCTTCTGCATACCATAACCTACGGCAATAACCTCATCCAATCCGAAAGCATCCGGTTTCATCGTTATTTTAATTACTCTTTGACCTACTACAGCCTGCTCAATAGACTTCATCCCAATAAAAGAAAACTGCAATATGGCGTTCTCATTTACTTTCAATGTAAAGTTCCCTTCGACATCGCTTATGGCTGCATTAGTTGTCCCCTTTTCCAAAACGGTTACTCCTGCCAAAGGAGTTCCTGTATCGTCAAGCACAGTACCTGAGACCTCTTTTTGTTGCTGCGCCTTTAACAAAGCTGCCAACTCTTTATCCATGTGTGCTTGCTCGCCTTTTTTGTATAATACAATCTGACGATCTTTTATCAAATATTTTATATTGGTATTTGTCAGTACAGCTGACAGCGCACTCTCTACAGACCTATCCTCACAGTGTATGCTGACCAACTGCTTAACATCAATCTGCCTGTTATTATATAGGAAGTAGTATTCACTTTGTTCTTCGATCTCCTTTAGTACCGATTCGAGTGTAGAGTTTGTCAGCTTCAACGAAACTTCCTGTGCGTAGGCTGAGGCTGATAAAGGGTAGATTGCCATCAAAATAAATATTACTATTAATCTTATGGATGACACAAACTGGTGCAGGTGTAGATTGTTCCTGCTTTCATAATGTAGAAATTTTCCTTTCATAAGTTAGTGATGTTAATCATTATACATTTCCCCTGAGAATGGGGATAAATTGGACTTGGCAAGCACCTAGTCTATCACATTAGTGACATTGTTGCATCATTCCATAAGCAAATTATTTTATCGAATTAATATATACGGTATCTTCTTTTATCTCATAAGACATTGGTGTGGTAACCTGCATCAATGTCAGTAATTCTCTGAGACTTTCGGTTTTGATGGTCATGGTGTAGCGCTGTGTATATTCCAAGTCTTT
This sequence comes from Bacteroidales bacterium, assembly GCA_047972135.1. GTDB lineage: Bacteria > Bacteroidota > Bacteroidia > Bacteroidales > Prolixibacteraceae > JBKEAJ01. Next base: position 14,713 of record JBKEAJ010000061.1, read on the forward strand.
GTCAAGAATGATTTTCACATCATACCAACGCTCCATCTTTTTCACGGCTTCTATGAACGGTGTATTCTCGAAACGAAGCATATTGTCTTTCCACGAGACGAACAGGTCGACATCGACATCTCTGACGTACATCTTTTTATTGGACTTCTTCATCAGCAGTTGTTGGTTGGGTTTAATGGTCATAGTTTTGCCGTCTGAATTGCGTACCACCGACACACTGCCTTCTTCGAGGGTGGTTGTAATTTTTCTTTCATTGCTGTATGCACAAACATTAAAACGTGTGCCATGCACCCTTACGGACAAATCAGACACCTTAACTATAAACTCATTATCGGAATGCTTAACATCAAAAAATCCTTCGCCCTCGAGCTCTACTACCCTGTTTTTGCCAAAGGGGTACGAATAGCTCAGCGTGGAGCCGGAATTTAAATATCCGCTAGAGCCGTCGGGAAGCACAAACTGCACTTTTTCGCCTTTGGGTGCTGTGATTTCTGTATATTCAACAGGTGTTTCGGACTTACTGATTATGGAATATACCGTGAAAGCAAGAAGAGGAATAAGCAAAAGGACGGCTATCTTCGATATTTGCGTGTACAGTCTGCTTATGGGGGATGATTTCTTTTTCGAGTTTATCTCAATGTGAATTCTATATAGGACGTGATTTAAATC
>JBKEAJ010000062.1:0-5965 GCA_047972135.1 Bacteroidales bacterium
GCCCTAACTTTGTTACAAAAAATATTATATTTGCCACAAAAACAGACAAATATGCATTATCACAAGAGAATAGAATATCTTGAGAAGTGGAGACTTTCCAATAATCGTAAGCCTCTGATATTACGAGGAGCTAGGCAGGTGGGCAAAACAACCTTAGTTTGCATAGACGACCACACAACGCCTGCGGGCAAAGCGTATAAGCTGATGAACCTGCCGTACTACATGGGTACTTATCTTCAGGATTATATTTCATATTTCATTTCTGAACATAAATAACTTCACAAGCACGAAAAAAATCTTACTTTTGCACAATCATAAATTAGATATTATCGATGAGTTTAAATATTGAACCTACAAAATACAAGCTGCAATCAGTACTAACAAGCAAAGAGTTTAACGACAGCTATTGGATGCTCGACGCACCCAACGAAAGCACTCCAAGTCTAATCAGAGCAATTTACGACAAAAAGCAGCTATCAGTAGGTGGCTACAAATCAGGCATTTACAAATTTGCTGATTGGTTGCCAATAATAAGGACTCTTGAAGGCTCATCGGCTCCTGCAACGTACAAGAGTATAGGACTGGCTAAAGAACTAGGACTTAGCAATCTTTGGATTACATTCAGCGGCTACAATCCTGCCATTGGCGCAAACATGAGCACATGCTCGTTCAAGGAAACGGAAGCATATACTGTATGTGCAAGGATAAAGAAAGACGAAAGCAGGATATTGGTAGTAGCCTCAGCCGGCAATACAGCAAGAGCTTTTGCAAGAGTATGTTCCGACAACAACATAGCACTTTTGCTTTGTGTTCCCGAAGATAATATCGATGCACTATGGTTTAACTCTCCCATAAACGACTGTGTAAAACTTATAGCAGCCAAAAGTGGTGGCGACTATTTTGATGCAATACACCTATCCAACATTGTGGTAAAGGACGAGAAGTTTCTTGCCGAGGGAGGAGCAAAGAATGTTGCTCGCAGAGACGGGATGTCCACCACCGTACTATCTGCCGTCAGCACGATAGGCAAGATACCTGAATTTTACTTTCAGGCTGTTGGCAGCGGCACAGGAGCCATTGCCGCATGGGAAGCCAATTTGCGTTTTATTGAAGACGGCAGATACGGAAGCAATAAGATGCGATTGATGGTATCGCAAAATGCGCCTTTTTTGCCAATGTACATGGCATGGAAAAAAGACAGCAGAGAGCTATTGCCAATGGACGATGTTGAAGCACGCTTGGAGGTCGAGGAAATCATAGCCAAAGTGCTATCCAACAGGAAACCACCCTACTCCGTTTGTGGCGGCTTATACGACGCACTAAAAGACAGCAATGGTGATGTATATAGCGTACACAACGACGAGTTGCAGGCAGCATCAGCACTCTTTGAAAAGTGCGAGAACATCGACATTCACCCTGCATCGGCAGTAGCCGTAGCATCATTGCAACAAGCTGTTAAAGACAAAACAGTTTGTCCCGACAGTCTTATCATGCTCAACATCACGGGAGGCGGCGAGAAATTAATGGCAAAAAACAACACACTACACTATCTTAAGCCCAATATCGTTTTTGACATCAACCCCAACGAGCAAGAGGTTTTGAGTAAAACAAAAGCACTGTTTCAATACTAAGTATTCGACAATACACTAAACTACATATTAACATTTTGTCGATAAGCAATATTCTGAATATCTCTTGACTTCGTGCGTCAACACTAATTGTTGATAAATACCTCTTTTTTACATTGCAAAACTCAACTTTCGCGACTGTATCTTTACATCGTTTTACAATAGGAGGCATAGTTATGAAATTAAATATATTTACTATGGATATTAAGTATTTACTACCGGCATTGGGAGCCGCCCTAATTACTATCGTCGCATTAACAGCATATGACGAAGAAAGTTCAATTACGAGCATAGACAGTTTAAGCAACAAGACAAGAGCGAGGCAGACGGCAAATTCAGTTAGGTATAATGGAGAAGTTTTATCATTAAAGACTGTAAATGATGTTGATGGACGCTCAAGACAAGTGGCGTACAAAGAAAAAGGAGAAACAACGACAATCTACTTTTTCAATAAGGATAACACCATCAATGAGATTGTTGAGATTGAAGGGAATGTCAACTCTCCGACCCTAAAAAGATCAACCGAGTTTTATTACAAGGAAGATGGCACACAAGATCACCGAGTTATAGAAGAGCACTTAAAAAATACGGAAACAAATACCTATAAGGAGAATTATATAGGCAACGGCGAGTACGCATCGCTTGCAGCAAAATAATAATAGAAAATATAGCTTAGTACTCAAAAAACACGGAATGTAGGTACAGAAAATCTGATAGTTATCAAAAAACAAACATATGAGGATCAACATTTATAGAATCATCACTCTATTCGCATTCACAGTGCTAATATCGGGCACATCTAATGCCCAGTCTCTACACGACTTTTGCGTTGTAGCGGGTTCTTTTAAACAAGAAGCCAACGCCAAAAAACAAGAAGCCTTGATTATCAAAGACGGTTACAAAGATTGTACAATCCGCTATGAGGAGAGTATAAAAAGCCACCGGGTTATTGTAGAGTCTTTCGATGAAAAGAAGAAGGCTTACGAAGCAGCTGTTGAGATGCGCAATTCCAATAAGACCTTATACAGCAACGCATGGATTCTCACACTTTCGACGGGCGACTTTCAGCCCTTGGATGCAGTAAAAGACGAAGTCACTGCACAAGAATCGGATGTTAGCATCAGCAAGGATGACATTAGTGCCTTGAAACAAGAAATCAAGAGGCTAACCTTTGAGGTAAATGCTTTAAAGACAAATAAGAATGATCACATCAGCAGTGCAACTTTCAACTCCTACAAGAGTTCACAAGGCAGCCGCACACAAAAGCTAGAAGAGGATTTAGAAGCCTTAAAAGGCAGTTCAACCGATAATCGCGAGACCTCCTTTTCGCTTGCAGGCGGAGCAACAATAAAGTTCGAGATGGAAGGTGACAAAAAAACTAGAATTGGCGAATATATTGCGGGGCATTTCAATATCAACAATAGTTTCTCACCATTGATTGAAGTTCAGCACATTGCACTCGACAGCAGCGTACAAAATATAAGAATTTACGCAGGAGGTTTATATTCTCCATTTAACTTTGAGAGCAACACTAGCTTAGGCTTTGCAGCAAAGGTTGGCATAAATACCTATTTTAATGCTGACAATATTAACAAGTCCTTTGGCAACACCGCCTCAGGTTATGTATATGATTTGGGACTCTATTTCAGAACCGGCACGAAATTACAATTTGATATTCAAGCGGGCTATTCTATCGAGAGCATTATCGGCAATTCTTATGCCTATTCAATGCCTGCAATATATGCAAACGCAGGCTTGGTATACAATTTTTGATTTGGGATTAGTGTTTAATAAGCAGGCGTGCTCCCCTCCTCTTTACTTCAGGGAGCACTGCTTTCCCAATTATCTTCGTAATTCGTAGGAGATTTTGTATTTTTGTCGGTTTAAATCCCATCCATCATGGGCAAAATTGACCGATAATGACAAAAAAATACTATATAGAAACTTATGGATGCCAGATGAACGTTGCAGACAGCGAGGTTGTTGCAGCGATGATAGAGGAAAGAGACTACAAAATTAGCGACACTCCGCTTGGAGCAGACTTGATATTAGTAAACACCTGCTCCGTTCGCGACAATGCTGAGAAGCGAGTGTGGGGACGATTGGCAGAGCTAAAGAGCCTAAAGAAGCAAAACAAAGATATGATTTTAGGCTTAATAGGCTGCATGGCAGAGCGAATTGGACATGAGCTGATAGAGCAGAAAGTAGTAGATTTGGTGGCAGGTCCCGACGCATACAGAGATATCCCCTATCTCATAGACCAAGCAATAGACGGGCAAGAAGCAATCAACATAGAGCTATCGACCATAGAAACCTACGACAGCATTACACCTCAGCGGATTGACAAGAACTCAATTTCAGGTTTTGTATCAATAATGCGTGGCTGCAACAATTTTTGCACCTATTGTATCGTCCCCTATACACGAGGGCGTGAAAGAAGCAGAGACCCTCATGACATTATTTCAGAGATAACAGATTTAGAATCAAAAGGATATAAAGAAGTTACACTACTCGGACAGAATGTAAATTCCTACAAATGGCAGCCCGATGGCGAAAGAAAGCCCTACCGTTTTTATGATTTAATGGATGAAGTAGCAGTCAAGTTTAAGTCGCTGAGAATTAGATATTCCACTTCTCACCCAAAGGACATCACAAATAAGCTATTGTCAGTGATGGCAAAGCACGGTAACATTTGTAAACACATCCACCTCCCTTTGCAGGCAGGGAGTAACAATGTTCTAAAGACAATGAATAGGAAATACACTTCCGAATGGTATTTGGAGCGTATCGCCAAAATACGGGAAATCATGCCAGAATGCAGTATCACCACCGACTTAATGTGTGGATTTACGGGAGAGAGCGATGAAGACCATGCCGACACATTGAGAATAATGAGAGAGGTGGGTTTCGACACGGCATTTATGTTTAAATATTCGCTACGCCCGGGCACTTATGCACACAAACGTCTTGATGACGATGTGTCCGAAGAAGTAAAAGGCAGGAGGCTTGAAGAGATAATTGCATTACAAAATGAGATATCAAAAGAACGAAACAATAATGAAATAGGCAAAACCTTTGAGGTTCTTGTAGAAGGCACTTCAAAGAAATCGGACGAACAGCTATTTGGCAGAACCAGTCAAAATAAAGTCGCCGTTTTCCCGAAAGGAAATCTTTCAAAAGGAGATTTGGTGAATGTAAAAGTGGAAAGCACAACACAAACCACCTTAATCTGCACTTTAGCATAAGGTCATAAAACACTAACAGTATGCGTTTTAATATAAAAAAATACACTCCGTTTTACAAACGTAACCTCGGCATTGCCATCCCCATAATGCTGGCAAATGCCGGACAGGTATTGGTAATGCAGGTTGACAATATGATGGTAGGACAAGTCGGCACAACAGAGCTTGCAGCAGCATCGTTTGCCAATGCGGTGTACTTTGTATTTATGGTAATTGCCTTAGGGCTCACACTCGGCATCACGCCACTAGTCGGCGAGCGATGGGCAAAGAATAAATTCAAGGAAAGTTCTAAGCTTCTGAATAATTCGGTGTTTGTCTCCATAATAGCGTCAATTATCATCGTGGCTTTAATGTATATTACCTCCTTATTTTTTGGATATTTCGGACAATCGCACGAAGTACTAAGGCTGGGAACTCCCTATTTCTACATTCTCATGCTGTCACTAGTGCCATACATTATTTTCTCTGCACTCAAGCAGTTTATGGAAGGAGTTGGCAGTACAAAATACGCAATGATAATCACGTTGGTGTCCAACGTAATCAACGTGATATTAAACTATTTCTTTATTTTCGACAAAGCTAGCGTAGAAAACACTTTTATCTTCGACACTCTCGGCGTAGACGGTTTGGGATTGGGATTGAATGGCGCAGGTTATGCCACACTGATTTCAAGAATATTCATGCCTATCGCTTTCATAATATATTTGCTGATACACAAGCACTACAAACGCTACGTACACATGGCGATGGCATTCAGACCGGAAAGAAAGCTGATCAGGGAAATAAGGCAAATGGGACTGCCAATATCAGTGCAGATGCTGCTGGAAGTTTCGGCATTTAACCTCAGTGCCATCATGGCAGGCTGGATAAGTGAGGAGGCACAGGCGGCACACCAAATAGCACTAGGCATCACTAGCCTCACCTATATGCTTGCAGCAGGAATCGGCTCGGCAACAACAATACGAGTTGCCCATCAATATTCTGACAAGAACTACCATGACATGAACATGGCATCAAAGGCATCTATTCATATGGTTGTAGCATATATGTGCATCACCGCCCTAGCCTATCTCGCCTTCCGTAACTACATACCGA
>JBKEAJ010000063.1:0-10279 GCA_047972135.1 Bacteroidales bacterium
ACAGCCGTAGTCAGGTGCAAGACGTGCAGCCTGCTACCGTGCTTCTTGGCGAGGGCTATTGCCTTGGAACTCGACTTATGACAAGCCTCAGCATTTCTGATTTCGGGATGATATTTAACAGGGATTTCGTCGCCGTACTTCGACTTGTATTCCTCTTTCTTAGATTCGATGAGTTCTTCGTCCTCGCAGTGGGTGGCAATGAGACAGGGAGCATGCTCGAATATCTGATTCAGAGCCTCCTCGTCGTTCACTAGCATATTGCCTGTAGACGAACCCATGAAAACCTTAACGCCGCAAACACGCTTAGGGTTCACTTTCTTTATCTCATCTACATTATCGTTGGTAGCCCCCATATAGAAGGAATAGTTGGCGTAGGACTTCTTTGCTCCCAATGCAAATTTAGCATCCAGAGCCTCAATAGTAGTGGTCGGCGGATTAGTATTGGGCATCTCCATTATTGATGTAACTCCTCCTGCAACAGCAGCCCTCGTTTCCGACTGAATATCAGCCTTATGCGTGTGTCCCGGCTCGCGAAAATGAACCTGGTCGTCAATCACTCCGGGCATAAGCGTCTTCCCTTTGGCATCAATAATTTCGCCTTCAAAATTTTCTGTCAAAGCATCTTTGCCGTATTCTACCCGAGAAATGTATTCACCCTCAATCAAGACAGAACCTTGCCTCTCAGCTCCTTCATTGCAGATAAGTGCGTTTATTATTAATGTTTTGTTTGACATCTTCTACCTATTCTATCTGCCCCCTACGGGGAATGTTTATATTTTTTTTCGCCTACATCTTTTCTATTAAGCTCTAAGTCCTACGGACTATAAAAAACTAATCACGAAGGTAAGTATTATTCTGTAGAAAACAACGGAATCTTACAATTATTGGTACTCTCTTTACCCTGAAAATCTATCGACTATGGAAGAATATTTTTACATTTGCATCAAAATATTCTGGTATGGAAGATTTTTTATACCTTTGTGCAAATATATTCGAGCATGGAAGATAAATTTGCACAAATAGAGAAGTATAATTTTTGGAGTGAGACTCGTCCTGAACTTGGTTTTTTGAGAAAGTCCTACACCTCAAAGATAATTAATTATTCAGGCAATAAGCTAGTAAAAGTGCTGACCGGTCAACGCCGAGTAGGCAAGAGCTATATTCTATTGCAGATAATTGACAAGCTGATAAAAGAGGGCGTTAAGCCTAAAAACACACTGTACATAAACACCGAATTTACCGACTTTGACTTCGTTAGAGATTATACCGAACTAGAAAAGCTATTGAAGCTATATAAAGAACGCATCAAGCCCAAAGGTAAGATCTGGCTTTTTATAGATGAAATTCAAAACATCAATGGCTGGGAGCATTTTGCCAATTCATATTCACAGAACTTTGCCGAAATATACGAGTTGTACATTAGTGGTTCAAATTCGAAGATGCTGTCGGGAGAACTGGCAACACTTCTTTCGGGGCGATATATCAACTTTGAAATATTCCCATTCAGCTATGAAGAATACCTTGGCATATCAGAGCTAGATAATACGAAGCAAAACTATATTAACTATATGGAGAGCGGAGCTCTGCCTGAACTTTTCATTTTGCCTAACGAGGAAACTAAACGAAACTATGTTAGTGCTATAAAAGACACGGTACTACTTCGCGACATAATACAGCGATACAATGTGAAAAATCCGCAATTGCTGGATGATTTATTTACCTATCTGGTAAACAACGCTTCAAATATAATTTCTATAAACAACATTGTAAAGTTTTTTAAAAGCAAAAATCGAAGCTCCACGTACGACACCATAGCCAACTATATTTCATATATTGAAGACTCTTTTTTGGTACACAAAGCCGAGCGATACGACATAAAGGGAAAGGACACAATAGCGGGCAATTGTAAATATTATATCAACGACCTTTCGTTTAAGAATTTCCTATTTCCAGGCTTTGGATATGGGCAGGGCTACATGTTTGAAAATCTTATTTACCTACAACTAAGAATTGCAGGATACAATGTATATGTAGGAGTGATGCGGAATGGCGAAGTCGACTTTGTTGCTCGCAAGGCAAATGAAGTTATATACATACAAGCGTCGTACTCCATTGCCGATGAACAAAGCGCAAAGCGTGAGTATGCCTCCCTGATGTCAATAAACGACAATCACAAAAAAATAGTGATTTCCCTAGACGATTTTAAGTTGCAAGACAAGGAAGGTATCTTGCATTTAAGACCTTGGGAGCTGAAAGAAGCGATAAAAAATTAGAGTATGGGAATACATCACTAAACAAGACTGCTCTCCTAATTATCCCTTGTCAACTTCCTCAAATTCTTCAACTGTAAATTCAGAGAATGACCCGAAATCTGTATCTCCCTAATTAACAGAGCCAAGGAGATTATCAATAATATCAAGGCTATGCCAAATACCACTTCTGCCCAAACCATGCGGTCAACATAAATCAGAAACATCGTCAACACACAAAGCAAAAGACTTGCAATGCCGTTTATCTGCATCGCCCGTGTAAGATATAAACGCTTCTGCAAATTCTTTATCTGTGCAAGCAAAATATGCTCCTCCGGATGGTTCATATATTTGTCGTACAAAGACCGCACTAAAGCAGCATACGCCAAAAACCGGTTGGTATACGCCAACATTATCAGCGATATTGCCGAAAACAATAGTGCCGGTGTAGATAGGTTTAATATATTTCCTTCGTTCATTTTCTTGTTACGTGTATTTTTTCGGTTTTTTCATAGAGCTTATTTCTCTCGTCAACAGCTTTTATAAAATTGCTCGCCAAGTCCGCAAAATAACGATTGGAAGCCAACTCATCATTGCTCGCAACCGGAGCTCCATCGTCGCCACCCTCTCTTATGCCCATAACCAAAGGTACTTGTCCTAACAACTCAATATCCATTTTCTCTGCTAAGTCTTTACCTCCGCCCTCACCAAAGATATAATACTTGTTATCAGGCAATTCCGCAGGTGTAAACCATGACATATTTTCTACTAAGCCCAAAACAGGAACATTTACGCCCTCGCTGCGGAACATATTTATCCCTTTCACAACGTCTATCAAGGCAACCGACTGTGGCGTTGTTACGATAACTGCCCCCGTAACCGGCACTGTCTGCATAAGCGTCAGGTGAATATCACTAGTACCCGGAGGAAGGTCTATAAGTATGTAATCAAGATCCCCCCAATTCCCATCGACGATAAGTTGCTTGAGAGCATTGGATGCCATCGGACCACGCCAAACAAGCGCACTCTGAGGCTCTACAAAAAATCCTATGGAAAGCATCTTAACTCCGTACCTCTCCACCGGAACAATGTAATTCTTGCCGTCAATCTCCTCGCTTGCAGGCTTCTCGTTTTCTACTCCGAACATCTTAGGAATGGAAGGACCAAAGATATCAGCATCTATCAAACCGACCTTTGCCCCCGTATTGGCAAGTGCAACGGCAAGATTTACCGACACAGTAGACTTCCCTACTCCGCCCTTACCCGATGCCACGGCAATAATATTTTTTACATTTGGCAATATCGGACGAGACATATTGTGTAGATATTTGGGGGTTACAATCAACTCAACTTCTCCGTATTCCTCCGTGAGTTTCTGCTCGCAGGCTTCGACTAACTCCTTTTGATTTGGCTCATCAGAACGCTGAAATACTAAGGAAAAGTTAATCTTCTTTCCAACTATCCTTAGCTCCTGAACCATCTCAAGCTCTACTATATTTTTTTCGCCGCCTATCATGCTTACACCTCTCAGGGTGTCCATGACATTCTTTGGTAACATCATTTTTCTTTCACTCATTATTTTTTATTTTTAGATTTTCAGATACTCGGATTACTAACAGCCGGGCAGAAAATGTTCTGCCCTTACATTATATTCATCATATCATCGTAGTATCAACAGCCACCACCTCCCCCTTTCGGGTACTCCTCCTTCGCAGAACACACTATAACTCTTGCATCGGATTCCAAAATAGCTCCTTAAAGCAAACTACTTTATCGTTCTCGACTTTCACTCCTTCGGATGCCAACAATTGTTCCATCTTCTCGGGCGGACTAAAAGAGTGCTTTCCGCTCAGCATTCCCACCCTATTTACCACCCTATGGGCAGGTACAGTATAGTCGCCCAGATTATTTTTCATTGCCTGCCCGACCATACGTGAGGAACGTCCCGCCCCCAAAGCTTTTGCTATTGCTCCGTAGGTCGTTACTCTGCCTGATGGTATGCACCTGACAAGCTCGTAAACCAACTCGAAGAAATCCCTTCGCTCTCCTTGATTTATCATAGTACAAACTTAAACAGTCTTATCTTTTTTTTGTTTATCGCAGCATCTACTTTTTCTATGAAGCTGCAATTCTGATTACAAGTTGTCGAGAAAATAATCTGTAACTTTCTGCATAAGATGAATTCTATCCTTCCCCCTAACATTATGAGGATGAGTAGGATAAATAAAGAAATCCACAGGCTTATTCTGCTTTACGCATTCGCGTAGGAATTGCAAACTGTGTTGCGGCAATACCACATCGTCTTGCGCCCCATGAATTAGCATCAGCTTTCCTTGCAAATGCTCAACAAATTTGGTCATATTGTTTTTATTGTACCAATCCGCATTTTCACTAACCTGCCCCATATAACGCTCTCCGTACATAACCTCATATTTACGCCAGTCGACAACAGGTCCTCCAGCTACGCCAACCTTGAACGTTTCGGGCTGACGAAGCATCATGTTCAAGGTCATAAAACCTCCATAGCTCCAACCGTGTACGCCAATCCTGTCAGCATCAACGTAAGACAAAGATTTTAAATATTCTACACCTTTCATTTGGTCTTTCGTCTCTTCAACACCCAAATGCTTATGAATAGCAGTCTCGAAGTCTGCTCCCCTATTGGCAGAACCACGACTATCGACGGTGAACAATATATAACCCTGATTTGCCATATAATACTGCCACCTCCTCACAGAGTTCCTGTAGCCCCTTGTAATCATCTGTGCATGAGGTCCTCCATAGACATAAATTATTACGGGATACTTTTTATTCTCGTCAAAATCAAAGGGTTTTATCAGCCTACACCACAAGTCAGTATTGCCATCAGCAGCTTTTATGGTAAACAGTTCGTTTGTGCCAATTTTGTAATCTTTCAGGAAGTCAGCAGCCTTTAGATATTGACTGCGCTTCTTACCGTCAAGCCTTAGCGTATATGCCTCATAAGGAACATCGGGGCTTGATGACTCTACAAATAAGTATTCATTCTTAAAACCATTGGTTACTTTTACATTATTCATAGTTCCACTCAAAGGCAGCTTCTCAATGCTGCCGTCTTTCATTCTCAACTTATAGATGTGGCGTTCAAGCGGACTCTCCTTAGTAGCCTGAAATACAAGATATTTACCCTCGTCGGTGAAACCCAACTCTCCCGTTACCTCCCATTCGCCTGTTGTCAACTGCCTGACCCCTAGTGTATTCAAATCGTATTCGTAAATATGAAACCAGCCGTCGCGGCGCGACATATAAAATGCCTTGTCGGGATAATGCTCATCAAACACCAATGGATGCTGAGGCTCTACATAAGTATCTGATTTATCCTCAAATAAGGTCTGTACAAATTCTCCTGTCTGAGCATCGTATTTGTTCATTTGCAGGTGGGTCTGAGCTCTATTCAAAATACCTGCAAAAATGTACTTCTCGTCGGGTGTCCACGACACGGAAGTTATATATTGCTCAGGATCGTCCATAATATTCAGGTATTTTACACTTCCCGACTTCACATCGAAGATTCCAAGACGCAAAAGCTCGCTCGACTGCCCTGCCATCGGGTATTTAATGTTCTTCACCTTGGCAATAGGCTCTGCCATAAAGTCTACCAAAGGATAATCGGCGACTTTAAACTCGTCTTTCTCGTAAAATGCTATGTTTGAAGACTGTGGCGACCAGAATATACCGCCCGATATGCCAAATTCATTCCTCGACACCGTCTGCCCATAAACCAGATCCTCACTTTCGGAAATAGCTACAAGAACCGCTTTTTTCATCGGTGTAGACACGTAAAGCGAATTTCCTTCGGTGTATGCTACCCCCCTGCCGTCAGGCGACAAGGTGATATTTCTCGCTTTGTCGGAAGTCTCCAAAACAGCTTCTACCAAATCGCTGTCGGTGTTGATTATCACAAAATTATTCTTGGTGCGCAGCAACAACTCATGCCCCGACAACCACCTGAAAGAACTTATCATCTTCAGTTCCGGCAGCTGTTCTTTTTCAAATATCTGATTCAATCGTTCGAGACTTAGCAGCTCTTCCGTGTTGCCCTTCGCAACGTCCGCCTCGTAAATACTGTTGTCTTTGATGTAGGTGAGCACAGGAGTCTTCGCTTTTTCGTGAGCGGGAATCCAACAAGCATTGCTCAAGCGCTCTACTCTAAAATCTTGGTTGGCATAGGGATAAACAGCATCCTCTATAGTAAATTCTTTGGTTTGAGACTTCAATTTGCCCGCAAACACTAGTACTACACTTAGTAAGACACAAAAAATCAGCTTTTTATAATTCATAATCTGAGTTTATATAGTATATTTCACAGTTTAAAAGTACGCATTTTTTTTAGCTTTTCACCTAGTTGCTCAACAAAAAAAAAAATCATAAAAAAAGGAGCTCGATGAGCTCCTAAATATTTTATTTCTTTGCGTCCTTTGTAGGAACATATCTTCTTTCCTTGATTCTTGCTTTCTTTCCGGTAAGTTTTCTGAAATAGTAAATCCTTTTTCTACGCACTTTGCCGTACTTGTGAATTTCCACTTCCTCAATAAATGGAGAACTAAGAGGGAAAATCCTCTCAACTCCAATACCACCCGACATCTTACGAACCGTAAAAGTACGATTTGCCAATGAAGTGCCCTTAACTTGAATTACAACTCCTCGGAAATTCTGAACCCTTTCTTTGTTACCCTCTCTAATCTTGTAGTGAACGGTAATGGTATCTCCTGCACCAAAAGAAGGATGCTCCTTTACCTCACCAGTAAAAGAATCCTCAACCATTTTGATTAATTCTTGCGACATTTTATCTATCTGTTTGTGCAATGTTACAGCTCTACATCTGAGCGTAAGAGATTGCTAATTAATAATCTAATCCTTTTGCGGATGCAAAGATAAGACTTTTTCTTGGAATATCAATGAAAAGATACAATATTGAATTTATTATCGGAAGAGATTGTAGAAAACCAAATCAATGAAGAACTCATCATCTTCCAGAAGAATCCGCTTTTGCCTAGCCACAAATGAAAAACCGTTACCCAACTCCAAAAGAAAATACTGCAGGTTTGTTATAAGTGCGCTTTCCAAATCTTTCTCATAATAAGATGCATCACGCTTTAAGCCGAGGAACTCCAACACCATCGGGTCTTTGATAATCTCGGTAGCCTATTCCGGAATTCTTTGTTTACGAGCAACTTCAAGAACTGATTTCTTATCATTACTTAATAAGAGTCTTTCATATAACCCTGAATTTATCTGCCTTTCAAGTTCTCGTCCAGTCCAACTGTTGTTCACGGCTTCCAATTCATAATATTCTCTTTTATCTTTGTTATATACCTGAATTAAAAGGCGATACTGATACCAGTTCAATTGCGAACGCAGTGCGTTCGCAATTGGATATGTACGATAAAACTGTCGACATTGCTAATATCCTGACTGAAAAACCGCTTCCAAATTCGGGCTCTATACTTGCCGATAGATTACGAATCAAAAAACATAAAACCTTGAATAAATTATACTTACAGCACTCACGCACAATCCCAATTATTATTTTTACAAAAAAATCCCTCAAATAATTTTGTTTTATAAGAATTATTGCCATATTTGCATTGAAATAACAGAAAACAATAATGAATACTGCATTTTTATATACTCTCGGGCTCGTACTCCTGCTGATTTACACAGTGAGAATGGCTTGACGTATATTGTATAAAAAGTATAGAATGCCATTCTCAAACGAGGGTGGCATTTTTAATTTGACACGAACAATAAATAATAATTATTATGAGCGACAGATTGTATATTTTCGACACAACACTGAGAGACGGCGAGCAAGTGCCAGGTTGTCAGTTGAACACAATTGAGAAAATTGAAGTAGCAAAAGCACTTGAACAACTAGGTGTTGACGTAATCGAAGCAGGGTTTCCTGTTTCTAGTCCCGGCGATTTTAAATCGGTGGTAGAGATTTCAAAAGCCGTTACATGGCCAACTATCTGTGCACTGACACGAGCGGTAGAAAAAGACATCGACGTTGCCGCCGAAGCCCTTAAATATGCAAAGAAAGGCAGAATACACACAGGTATCGGGACTTCACCCTACCACATTAAATATAAACTAAACTCCAACGAAGACGAAATACTTGAGCGTGCCGTAAAAGCTGTTAAGTATGCAAAGAAATACGTCGAAGATGTGGAGTTTTATGCCGAAGATGCAGGACGCTCCGACAACGAGTATCTCGCTCGTGTGGTTGAGGCTGTTATCAAAGCCGGTGCTACGGTCGTAAATATTCCCGACACGACAGGATATTGCCTGCCTCATGAGTTTGGAGCAAAGATTAAATACCTGATTGACAACGTAAAAGGTGTACACAATGCAATTATTGCGACTCACTGCCACAACGACTTGGGAATGGCGACAGCCAACACTATCAGCGGCATTATGAACGGCGCGCGACAAGCGGAGGTTACCATCAACGGCATTGGCGAAAGAGCAGGAAACACCTCACTTGAAGAAGTGGTAATGACACTAAAGAGCCGAGAAAAAGTGATGCAGATTGAAACCAATATCAAGTCTCAAAGCATATTCAAAACAAGTCGTCTAGTATCAACTTTAATGAATATGCCTATTCAGCCCAACAAAGCGATAGTGGGACGTAATGCTTTTGCCCACTCATCGGGAATACACCAAGACGGGGTGCTTAAAAATAGAGAGAATTACGAAATTATCGATCCTAAAGATGTAGGAATAAGCGAATCGTCGATAGTGCTGACGGCAAGAAGCGGCAGAGCCGCACTAAAACACCGCCTAGAAGTGCTTGGCTACGACTTAAAAGACAGCAACATAGACGAACTATACGAGAGATTTCTCGACCTTGCCGACAAGAAAAAAGAAATAAAGGACGAGGACCTTGCCACTATCGCCGGTACTATGAAAACTAAGGATGCACGTATAAAACTAGTATTTTTGCAAACCGTCTCGGGCAAAGGGGTTCTGCCGACAGCTACCGTAAAACTAAATATTGCAGGCGAAACATTTTTTGAATCTGCCGAAGGAAACGGTCCCGTCGACGCAGCTCTGAATGCCGTTAAAAACATAGTAAACAGAAAAGTGAACCTTGAAGAGTTTCTTATTCAGGCAATTACAAGAGGTAGCGATGACATTGGAAAGGTACATATGCAAGTAGAGCATGAAGGCATGGTTTATCACGGCTTCGGTGCGAACACAGACATAGTAACAGCTTCAGTCGAAGCATTTATCGACGCATTCAATAAATTACCTATTACACAATGATGAGTAATTGTTGAAGCGTTGAACAGAGGAATAATATTAACTCATAAAATAAATAAAATTGGGACAGAAAACATTATTCGACAAGGTTTGGGACGCCCATGTTGTCGAAAGTATTAAAGACGGACCCGAAATTGTGTATATCGACCGTCATTTTATTCACGAAGTAACAAGCCCTGTAGCATTTCTAGGACTTAAAAAAAGAGGGCTGACAGTGGCTCGCCCTACAAAGACAACAGCTACACCCGACCATAACGTGCCGACAATCGAGCAAGACAAGCCTATTGCCGACCTACTGTCGAGAAGTCAAGTGGAAACCCTTGAAAACAACTGCAAGGAATACGGCATTGAATACAAAGGACTTGGCGATGACAACCACGGAATAGTACACGTTATTGGTCCCGAATTAGGATATACACAACCCGGCATGACAATAGTCTGTGGCGACAGCCATACCTCTACGCACGGGGCTTTTGGATGTGTTTCTTTTGGCATCGGTACTAGCGAGGTGGAAATGGTTCTTGCCACACAATGTATCCTCCAACCTAAGCCAAAAACCATGCGCATTGAGGTAAAGGGCAAACTCGGTAAATATGTAACAGCAAAAGACATTGCTCTATACGTAATATCAAAACTGACAACAGGTGGCGCAACAGGCTATTTTATTGAGTTTGCGGGAGATGCTATCAAAACATTGAGCATGGAAGGGCGCATGACCCTCTGCA
>JBKEAJ010000064.1:0-15117 GCA_047972135.1 Bacteroidales bacterium
CCACATCGGTCACATATCCCTTGCTGCCGACGGTGTCACCGTCTTTGATAAAGTTCGTATTGTAGTAGTTCCCCTGTCCGATAAGGATCTCGTAGTGATTAAAATTCTGGGGTAGACTCCGCAGGTGCCATTTCCCGATTATTGCAGTTTCGTAACCGTTTTGTCCGAGTACAGACGGATAGGTTTGTTGCGAAGCATCGAAAGTAACTTGATTTGTAATCATCCCGTTAAGATGGTTGAATTTCCCCGTAAGCATAACAGCTCTCGACGGGCCGCAAATAGAGTTGGTAACATAGCTTCTGTCGGCAAGAATCCCCTCGCTTGCCAGAGCGTCAATATTCGGGGTGTTTATGTATCTGTTGTCGTAGGCACTGATAGTCTGATATGAATGATCGTCAGACATGATGAATAAGATGTTGGGCTGCTTTGCCACTTCGGCCTTAGGTTTTGCACAAGCCGAGGCTAGCACCAATAGTAATAGGATAATAGTATTTTGATGTTTCATATATTATAAAATTTCTAGCTCAAAGATAAGATAAATATGGCAATCTTTAGACTAAATAAAACAAAAAAGCTCTATTTATCTCCGTAATGATCTAGTGCTGATAGTAGTACGACTGTTACAATGTCATTGTGTATCTCATAGATTAGGCGGTGTTTTTTAGTTATCCGTCGTGCCCATTGTCCGCTGCGATTTGCGGTGAGGATTTCGGGTTTTCCTATGCCGGTGGTAGGATGTTCCCGGAGTTCATCGATAATGGCATCAATTTTTTCAAAATTGATTTATTGCCAGACTTTCTATGAGTCTGTACATTTTCCTCAAACTGTTTTGTATAATCTATTTTATACTTAGAGTTCATGTAAATTTACAGTCCTAATAATGAATTTTGCTCTTCTTTGGTCAGTTCCCTAGTCTGTCCACGCCTTGCTTGCTCACTTGCCTCGTCTAGTTTATCAAGGTTTCTTTGGTTGGCAAAATACAAATCTCCCGATCTAGATCGTTTACATGTCGCTGTTCAAATCATTATCTCTGACCTCTTTCAGTTTGTCTTTGAGTTTTTGTTGATATTTAGCAAGGATGTCTGCAAAGTCGGGGTTTTCGGCAAGATTTGTAAATTGCTTCGGGTCTTTGTTCATATCGAACAGCTCCATTCCTTGCGCAGCATCCTCGCCGTATTGGATATATGCCCAATCCTTGTCTTCTATCAAGAACGACGTGCCTCCAAGGCTGACAGAAAATATAAAATCGTGGATGTTTGCATCGGCGTCGTCAAATGTGGGAGTGAGGCTTTTGCCCTGAATATTAGGCGAATACTCTAGTCCTGCGAGTTCGGCAATAGTGGGGTAGATGTCTATTAGTTCCACAAGAGAGTTGCACTTCACGGGCTTTTTGCCGGGAGCTTTGATAATAAAAGGGACTTTCACAGATTCCTCGTGCAGCGACACTTTCATCCAAAAGTCGTGTTCGCCGAGGTGGAAGCCGTGGTCTGATGTCAGCACGATGATGGTATTGTCATACAATCCTTCGTCTTTTAGGCTTTGTATGACTTGTCCCAGCATGTCGTCTACGAAGGCAACGGTGGAGTAGTATGCGGCGACAGCTTTCTTTTGCTGCTCGATGCTCATTTGTCCGTTGACGGAAGTAACGTAGTTAATACCTCTTTTAGGAATATCATCCCAATCACCTTCCACTTTTTCGGGTAGTTCGATGTTGTTGAAATCATAGCCTTCAAAATACCTTGCAGGAGCAACCCATGGCACATGAGGTCTCACAAGTCCGAGAGCGAGGAAAAAGGGTTTGTCCTTATGGGTTTTTATTAGCTCGCATGCCTTGTCGGCGGCTTGTTTATCGGCATTTTCCAAGTCAGATCCGCTCCCTTTTACTATTGTCATGACGTTTCCGCCTTTGCGTTCTATTTTTCCGTCGGGGTTGCCTTGCACTAGTTCCGCCTCGCCTTCAAGCTGCCACTCAGGGGCTTTGCAGTTGTAGCGTTCGTTCCACGATAGGCTGTCGTCTGCGCCATTGCTTCCATTTTCGATGTCGATGGGAATACCCATATGGAATATTTTGCTCACTCGGGCAGTGTAGTAGCCATTGTCTTTAAATAGTTGGGCAAGCGACTGTCGGTCGCCCACATTCTCTCGTCCGCTAGTGTAGCCAAATGTTTTGGTGGCGTGGGGATAATATCCGAACATCAACGATGCTCTCGACGGGCCACAGACCGGGAACTGACAATACGCTTGATTGAACATAGTTCCTTCGGAAGCTAGTTTGTCGATGTTTGGGGTCTTCGCTCCTTTGGGGTTGTAGGCGGAGACAGAAGTTGCCGTCATGTCGTCGATCGTTATAAACAGTACATTCTTTTTGTCTTGTTTTGTTTCAGTCTTTCCGCAAGAAACGAAGCAGCCAATACTAAATAGAGATATTATTAGTAGTTTGATATTGAGCATGATAATTCATTTTGTTTTACAAAGGTAGGGATTTTTGTTTAGACGTTAATTCGTTGAACTGTTGAATTGTTTATGGTTTAAAACGTTGATATCTATAGGCTTTATGCCAAAACAGTCGCTTGGTTTTAAATCCCCTCCTTTTCAAGGAGGGGTGCCGCAGGCGGGGTGGTTATTGCATTCAATCACATCATCACATTAATCCATTGTCCTTATGCATTGATGGAGTTTCACCATACGTTCCATCAAGCCTTTAAACAATGAGAGTTCTAGCATGTTGGCACCGTCGGATTTTGCTTCCGAAGGCTTCGGGTGGGTCTCTATAAACAGTCCGTCTGCGCCTGTGGCGATGGCTGCCCGAGATATTGTCTCTATCATTTCGGGTTCGCCACCAGTTACTCCGCTAGTTTGATTTGGTCTTTGCAGGGAGTGTGTAACATCCATAATCACAGGGTGTCCAAAGCTCTTCATCTTCGGAATTGAGCGAAAATCCACAATCAAGTCGGTATATCCGAAGCTATTGCCTCGCTCGGTCAGCATTACTTTGTTGTTGCCGTTTTCCACCACTTTTTCGGCGGCAAACTGCATGCTTTCGGGCGATAGGAATTGTCCTTTCTTTATGTTGACTACTTTTCCGGTTTTTGCAGCAGCATCCAATATATCGCTTTGTCGGCATAAGAATGCAGGGATTTGAATAATATCCACAACGTCTCCTGCCATTTTAGCTTCTTGTGCGTTGTGAACATCAGTTACAACAGGCACTGCAAACTCTTGGCGGACTTTTTCTAGCAAGCTAAGTCCAGCTTCGTCGCCAATTCCTGTGAACGACGAGCTTTTACTACGGTTCGCCTTTCTGTACGAGCTTTTGAAAACAAAAGGGATATTAAGCTTGTTGCAAACCATATGCAGGTGTTCGGCAGTTCTCATTATCATGTCTTCGTCCTCAATAACGCAAGGTCCAGCAAGTACAAAAAAGTTGTCTCGATTTTTATCGAAAAGTTTATTGATTGTGTTCATTATGCAAGAATTCCGTGTTCAATTTTATTTAGCTCATTCATTACGAGTTTTTTGCCGTAGGAGTCTTTAAGTAACTCGGCGGGCTTCAATTTGTGCTGTGCGACTGTTTTTCTTCTACCCCACTAATCATAATAATGCATATTTGTCCCCAAATATAAGACATTTGTCTTCAGAAAGCAAATTCATGAGATTTCTTTTTTCCTTATCTTTGCGTACTAATTGGAATATTTATGGCAAAACAAGTTGGCACACCTAAAGGGACAAGAGACTTTAGTCCTACCGAAATGGCAAGACGGAATTACATTTTCGACACTATCAAAGAAGTCTATCATATCTACGGTTATAGCGAGATTTATACTCCGGCGATGGAAAATCTCTCCACCTTGATGGGGAAATATGGGGAGGAGGGCGACAAGCTATTATTTAAAATCCTCAATTCTGGTGATTTTATGTCCAAAGTAGATAATGATACAAGGCTTAATGCTACTTCTAATCAGCTACTTTCGAATATTTCGGAGAAGGGTTTGCGCTACGACCTGACAGTGCCTTTTGCACGATATGTTGTAAATCACCGTAACGATATAACTTTCCCTTTCAGGCGATTTCAGATACAGCCGGTATGGCGTGCCGACCGACCTCAGAAGGGCAGGTATAGAGAGTTTTATCAGTGTGATGCCGATATTGTTGGTAGCGATTCCTTGCTGAACGAGGCAGAGCTTTTGAAGATTATCGACAGGGTGTTCAAGAAGTTAAATCTGAACATTACCATCAAGCTGAACAATCGCAAGCTCTTGTCGGGTATTAGCGAGTATATAGGTCATTCTGAGTTGCTTACGGATATTACTGTAGCCATCGACAAGTTGGAGAAAATCGGATGGGAGAATGTGAGTGCCGAGCTTACTGATAAAGGGCTTGATGCAGACGGGATTAACAAACTAAAGCCTATTTTGGAGCTAAGCGGAAGTAATGCAGAAAAGTTAGAGAGTCTGAAAACTATATTTTCGGGCATCGAAGTGGCAGAAAAGGGGCTTGCTGAATTGGAGGAATTGTTTGACTTGTGCCACAAGTACCAAACTTTATGTAATATTGAGCTAGACCTTTCGCTTGCTCGCGGGCTTAATTACTATACGGGAACAATCATCGAGGTAAAATCCAATGATATGCAGATAGGAAGTATTTGTGGAGGCGGTCGCTACGACAACCTGACTGCCATTTTTGGCTTAGACAATGTATCGGGAGTGGGTGTATCTTTTGGTGCCGACCGGATTTATGATGTATTGGAGCATGTCGACGGCTTTCCTAAGGAAACGAGTGTTGGTACTGAGGTCTTGTTTGTCAATTTTGGTGAGAAGGAGCAAACTCATGCTATCCCTTTGCTTGAAACATTGAGGGATACAGGAGTGCGAGCCGAGATTTTCCCCGACTCTGCAAAGATGAAGAAGCAGATGACATGGGCAAACAACAACAATGTGCCTATTGTAGTGATAATCGGCGAGGACGAAATGGCTCAGAATGTTCTCACCATCAAGAATATGCGTAGTGGGGAGCAGCAGCAGGTCGGCAATGCAGATTTAGTGTTAACAATAAAAAATATACTCAATGTTTAAGTGCGACGAAAGAATATCGACTTTTATCAACGAACACAACGTACTTACGCTGTGTACGGAAAGTGCTAAGGGAGTGTGGGTAGCCCATTGTTTCTACGTTTTCGACGAAGCAAATATGAGGCTGATTTTCACCTCTGATCCTGAGAATACACGGCATGGGAAAGAAATGGCGAGAGACGGCGATGTTGCAATCGGCATAGTGTTGGAGACAACGATGGTCGGCAAGATACAAGGCATTCAGATTGAAGCTGAAGCCTTTCAGCCTAAGGATGAGGACTATAAGGCAGCCAAAAAGATGTACACCAAACGTTATCCGGTTTCTAATGTTGCTAAGTTGCATATTTGGGTAGCCGATATATATGAATTAAAAATGACTGACAACAGGTTGGGTTTTGGCAAGAAGCTGCATTGGAGTAGGGAGGATTAATAGCTGTTCGCCTATAGCCTAAACCCTAGGGCATATAGCCATATCTCTCGCACATTTCCAAAAAACGCTTACCGTTGTTTGGATCATGGCGGTTTAGGGAGTTTACGATTTTGTCGATACTTTTTTCTTTGGTAATATCTCCACTTTTGGAGTAGAACTTATCGGCAAAGCAAATCAGTTTTTCTTCCTCTGAAATAGGCATCATGTCTCTGTGTGGCAGTGGCAGCTTGTTGTTTACTATTTGTTTCAAGGATAATCCTAGTCCTGTGTGTCGTTCACACACAAGAGCGTGTTTGTGTAGTTCTTCGTTTTCGAGTAGTTCTCTACCTTTAAAGCCATGGCATATATACGGCAGTTCTCCGAAGCATCCAATATCTTTGGCATCAGTAAATATTACACCGATATCATGTAGCATGGCAGCCTCCCACAAGAAAGTTTCATCAAGCTTTAGTTGAGCATCTTGATTTATTTTCAGTGCTTTTTTTGCAACTAGCTCGCTGTGAGCGAGTAGTATCTCTCTTGCAAGGTGAGCATCTTTATAGTATTTCTCAAAAACCGAGATCGGCAGGGGGCTGGGTGTCATTCTCCACTTGTGTTTTCATGCGTCGTATCTCGCTTGCAGTGTGGCGTTTCACATTGTTTATCAGGAAATATTCCGAAATGAAATTGCCGTAAGTGTTGCTTTCCTTAATAAAGGATTTTAGAACATCGGGAGGCAAAAAGTCCATATTCAGTTTCAGCAACAAGACTACCATGCATATTTCTTTATCAAATCTCATAGATTCCAACTCTCCGTTGGCATCTTCGAGGGCATATTTCATCTCGTTGCGCATAATTTTTTTCTGTGTAGGGTCGAAAGCATCTCCCGACTTAGTAGTGAATGCGCAGAAATATCGGAGCTTGTCGCCTTTTCCGCCAAGCCCTGTGGAGATAAAAAACTGCTGTTCGTTGAGCAGCGAGCCTTGCAGCAACATCTGCGACTCATATCTTGCAAGCAGCGCCCAATCGTGCATCTCGCCGTCGGAGTGTTCAACGTAGTCTTCAATTTTTTTATAAATTTCTGCGTTGTCGATGCCCGCAGCTTTAGCCAAGATTTTCTTTTTTTGCTTGTCATCAATGTCCTCGCGATACAACAAGTCCATTTCGTCTACCGTCGAAGTGTTCGTCTTGCCTTGTCTTCTCAGCAAAGACGAGTATCTATAGTAGACCATCTGAATATTAACGTCTATTTCCTCTTCGAGAATAAGGACGTTGGTGTTATTCATCATTGCTTCTATTATTCGCTTATCCATGAAAGCAAATGTATGAATAAGTTTTCTAAGATGCAAGTTTTAGATTTGATTTACAATCAATTTTCTTTATTTGTATTCAAGAAATCTTATTTGTGGTCTACGTTTCCTCTTTATAACTTTGTTGGCGAAAATAAAACATAAATAAATATCTAAAATTAAGAAAATGGCAGTATTAGTAGGAAAAAAGGCACCTGACTTCTCAAGCAATGCAGTTGTAAACGGTGGCGAGTTTGTAGAAAACTTCAGTTTAAGTCAATTCAAAGGAAAATATGTAGTATTATTTTTCTATCCGATGGATTTTACCTTTGTATGTCCTTCGGAGATTATCGCTTTTCAAAAGAAATTATCAGAGTTTGAAGCTCGCAATACTCAGGTTATAGGAGTTTCAGTAGATTCACATTTCTCTCACTGGGCATGGCTCAACACTCCTCAGAACAAGGGTGGTATTGAGGGCGTTAAATTCCCATTGGTAGCAGATTTTTCAAAGTCTATCTCCGAAAACTACGACGTTCTTGCGGGCGAATACGACTACGACGACGAAGGATATAGCAAGTTCAATGGAGCACCTGTTGCTTACAGAGGTCTTTTCCTTATCGACAAAGAGGGTGTAGTTCGTCATCAGTTGGTAAACGACCTGCCTTTGGGTAGAGATGTTGACGAAGCTCTTAGGGTAGTAGACGCATTACAGCATGTTGAGCAATATGGTGAGGTTTGTCCTGCAGGTTGGAACAAAGGCGACGAGGCAATGAAGCCCACTGCTGATGGTGTAGCTAGCTATCTGTCTAAGCACTAAATAGTTTAATTCACAATAATCCGAAAGCATCTTCCGTCTTATGGGGAGGTGCTTTTTTTGTTTTGATTTCCGGAGTATTAGGCTATAAATGAAAAATTTACTATGTTTGCGAGAAGCCACAATAATAATTCTTAGAGGCTGTTATCTAATAAAATCAAAATATGAGTAATTATCTGAATAGAGAAATTTCTTGGTTGTCGTTCAACAGCAGAGTTTTACAGGAGGCAGAGGATATAAATGTTCCTTTGTTGGAGAGGTTGCGATTTTTGGGAATTTTCTCCAATAACCTTGACGAGTTTTTTAGGGTTCGTGTTGCGTCTACATATAGGGAAATGATTAAGGCAGAGAAAGATGGCGAGCAGGCAAAGGCGGAAGAGCGACAGCATCTCCTTGAGCAGATTAATAAGATTGTTTTCGACCAACAACAACGTATATCGGCAAACCTCGAAGCTATTCAGAAAGAACTTGAGGACGAACACATATTTATAATAGACGAAAACGAAATAAATCGGGAGCAGTCATTTTTTATAAAGGATTTTTTTCAGAATAAGATACGTCAGAACCTTATCCCCGTTATGTTGGGAGGGCAAAAGAAGTTTCCTCCCGTCATGGACAGTGAGATTTATTTGGCGGTATTGCTGACCGGACACGACGACACCGAGAATTATGCGATTTTAAAAATTCCCGTAAAGGAAGTAGGGCGTTTTATCACTTTGCCACAGAAGAATAGCAACAAATATGTGATGTGGATTGATGATGTTATTCGTTATTGTCTGCATGATATATTTGCACTTTTCAGCTACAAAAAGATAGAGGCATACACCTTTAAAGTTACCCGAGATGCTGAGATGGAGCTTGACGATGATATATCGAAGAGTTTAATGGAGAAGATGAGTGAGGGTTTGAAGCTCCGCAAACGAGGTTTGCCTATTCGCTTTGTTCACGACAAGAATATGCCGGAGGCTTTACTCACAAAAATAGCCAAGGGTGTGAAGATTTCGAAGACCGGCAATATGATTTCTGGGGCGAGATACCACAATTTGCGTTCGCTTATGGATTTTCCTAGTGTTGGTAAGCCCGAGCATTATTATGAGAGGCTGAGACCTATACCTCATGCTGATGTCAATATCTACGACAGTATTATCAAAAAAATAAAAGAGAAGGATATCATGCTCCACTATCCCTATCAGGACTTTGGGACTTTCATCAATTTCCTGAGTGAGGCGGCTATAGACCCTGATGTAGAGGAGGTTTGCATTACTATCTATAGAGTTGCCAAAGAGTCGAAAGTCATCAACGCTCTGCGTAGTGCTGTCAGCAACGGGAAAAAAGTCATTGTTTTGCTTGAGCTGCAAGCTCGTTTTGACGAAGAGGCAAATATTCATTGGTCGAAGGTGTTGCAAGAGGCGGGGGCAATTGTTATCAATGGTATTCCGGGACTTAAAGTGCACTCCAAGTTAGCCTTAGTGAAGCGAAGAGAGGGTGCAGAATTGGTAAATTATGCTTACGTTGGGACAGGTAATTTCCATGAGGGGACAGCAAATATTTATGCCGACGATGGATTATTTACTTGTAATCCGCTGATAAGCGACGATGTCGCTGATGCCTTTGAGTTTTTTAAGCATAATTATCAGCATTTTGAGTATAGGAACCTGATTGTCAGTCCGTTTAAGCTACGTAAGACGCTGTCGAAGAATTTAAAAAAGGAGATTGACATAGCCAAGAAAGGTGAGAAGGCATATTGCATCTTCAAGATGAACAGTCTTATCGACCAAGAGATGATGGACAAGCTGATAGAGGCGGCAGAGGCAGGAGTGAAGATAGACTTGATAATAAGAGGTATATGTGGCATTTATCCGTCAATCAGCAAGAAAGCAGAAAAGAATATCAATATCATAAGTATCATAGATAAGTTTTTGGAGCATTCTCGGATTTTTATTTTTGGCAATAGGGGATCGGAAGATATGTTTATTTCCTCTGCCGACTGGATGCCTCGCAATCTGGACAGACGTATAGAGGTTGTATGTCCGATTTTAGATCCGTCCATAAAAAAGGAGCTTCGCACGATGATTGATATTCAGTTGAAAGATAATACCAAAGCCCGCATCATCGACAAGAAGATGAGCAACAGCTATCAGAAGACTAAGAGTAATATTCCCGTCCGAGCTCAAAACGACTTTTATTCATATTTAAAAAAGATACATCATAAATCCATGAAAATTTATCACAACAACAAATGCTCTAAAAGCAGAGAATGTCTGTCTGTGCTGGAGCAGAAGTATAGCGACATCGAGATTGTCGATTATCTAAATAACACTACCAAAGACAGTCTGAAAGCACTGATTAAGAAGTTGAATATCAAGCCTGTGGAGCTAGTGCGTACAACAGAAGCTTTGTACAATGAGAAGTACAAGGATAATGCTGATAAGATGAGCGACAGCGATTGGATTAAGGCAATGGTGGAAAATCCGAAGCTAATTCAACGTCCCATTGTCGAGCTTGACGGCAAGGCGGTAATAGCCCGCCCATTAGAGGAGCTGTCAAAGCTGGGGATAAAAGTGTAGGGGGAGGACTGCGTAATTATTGCACATTAGTTAATTCATAAAATGAGAATAGGATGGACTATATAGAAATATCGGGATATAAGTCAATCGAGCACGAGAAGATAGACCTTAAGCCTATTAATTTATTGATAGGAGCAAATGGAAGTGGGAAAAGTAATTTTGTTTCATTTTTCGATTTTCTAAATAGGTTGATTAACAGGAACTTAAATGAATATATAGCACTATTGGGAGGCGTTAATAAGATTTTGCATAAAGGGCAGAAAGTAACGGACAGCATCTCATTTAAGTTGGAGTTTGCAGATGGACAGAACGGATATTCTGCAAAATTGCAACAAGGAACAGAGAGCCTCGTTTTTGTGGACGAAAGGCTGATATATAAGGGCAACGACAGAACACTCATAAGTAATAATTATAACGAGGCGAATATTGCGCAGTCAGATAATTTTAATATTATTAAATGTTTAAAAGGTTTTAAAAAATATCATTTGCATGACACTAGTCCTAAATCGCCTTTTACCTTATTAAGCCACGTAGAGAATGACATTCATTTTCTATACAGCGATGGAGCAAACTTGGCTGCATTCTTATACGAGATAAAGGATAAGTATATAATTGTTTATAATCGTATTCTTAAAACAATACAATCAATTGCCCCCTATTTTTTAGATTTTGAACTTGTCCCCAATGAAAATTTTTATATCAGGTTGCAATGGAAAGACAAATACAGCGAGTCTATATACGGAGCGACTGATTTATCGGATGGTACACTTAGGTTTGTGGCATTAACAACATTATTACTTCAACCCAACTTGCCCGATACTATCATAATTGATGAGCCTGAATTGGGCTTGCATCCCTCAGCAATAGCCAAACTTGCGGGGATGATAAAGTCAGTTTCTGCAAAAGGATCTCAGGTTATTGTTGCAACGCAGTCCACCGATTTAATAAGCCATTTTTCACCCGAAGATATAATTACCGTAGACCAAATTGACGGATGTTCAAAATTCAAACGTCTATGTGCTGACGAACTTCAAGAATGGCTTGAAGATTACACTTTGGACGATTTGTGGAGAAGAAATATCATTGCTGCCGGTCAGCCTAATTATTAGGGAATGAAGAGGCTTATTATAATTTGTGAAGGGCAGACGGAACAAGAGTTTTGCAAAACAATACTGTCTCCATATCTTACACGAATAAATATCAATATTAGGTATCCTCTGATAAAGAAATCTAACGGAGGAATTGTTGCATGGTTGGAGTTTAAAAAAGAGATTAGTCAATATTTAAAAGATAATACCGAAACTTATGTTACCTGTCTAATTGATTATTATGGGATTAATAAAAGGCATAAATTCCCAAAATGGGAAATAGCAAATGCAGAGCCTGATAAAAATCAAAGGATGAGAATGATAGAGCAGGGCATGAAAGAAGATCTTGCAGAATCTATCAGGTATCGTTTTATTCCTTATGTTCAGCTTCATGAATTTGAAGGGCTGATATTTAGCGGAAGTATCAATGTGTTTAGAGAGCAAATACCTCAGAATGAATTGACAGGAGAAGAAGAGCTGTTGCAAACCCTCGACCAATTTAGTAACCCCGAAATGATAAACGACGACAAGGAGACCTCGCCATCGCATAGATTAGAAAGAATTATCAAAGGCTATAATAAGATTGTATATGGTAATATCTTGCTGGAAGCCATTGGCTTGGAAGGTATAAGAAATAAATGTCCACGATTTAATGAGTGGGTGGACTCTCTAGTAAATATAGACTAGAGAATTTCAGCGAACGGCAAGATAATTGCCGACAAAACTATAACTAAACAAAAGCAGTTTATGAGGAAAACGATACTAGGTATAATGCTGATTATGACGGGTTTATCTGTCTATGCCCAATATAAGGTGCAAAAGACCGACAAAATGAACCCCTACGACCTGATGAGTAAGTATTACGAAAATGATTTTCAGCCTTTCAAGAAAGGAAATTTCTACACAGGCTTTGCTTTTTCGCTGACCACTGGAGAGTTGGAAAATACTAATAGGCTTCTTTATGAGGTGAGTGAAGGAGAAGAGAATCAATACAATTTAATCTTTAAAGGAGGATATTTTATTGGCGACTACAATATGATTGGTGTCGATGTGGTTTATGGAAGGTCTCGTTTTGAGGGTGATATCCTGCAAAACAGTGAGTCTTTGTTGAGGCAGCGAATTAGTAGCTCGGGGACTTTCCGTCCTGTTTTAGTTACGTATTTTCCGCTGACCAAAAATAAACGTTTGAGTTTTTATAACAAGATTGGAGTTGGCTTGAGTTGGGGCAATACTTTGGAGCGCAACACTGGCTCGCAGGGAGAGATTAGCAAAAAGTATGACGACAACTTTGGAGTGTCTGCGGGTATTAGTCCTGGTATCACATTTTTTGTAATTCAGAACTTTGCTTTTGAGGTGGAGTTGCAGAATATGTTGGGCTACCAATATGAATCTGTGAAAAGTACTAGTAATGACGATGTTGTTTCTCGAAGGAGTACAAATCAAGTGAGTTTTGATATTGATTTATTATCGCTGAAACTAGGTTTGGCATATTATTTTAATCGTCCTAAAAAGCATTGATTATGAGGAATTTATTAGTAGTTATAGCAACATCGACGCTGTTGGCATCTTGTGTAAAGGAAGATTACTTTGGGCTGTCAGACCATGCCGACATCCGCAGTATGCAGGTTTCAAATCAGGCAGATATTGCCATTATTGACAATGATAAGCAAGAGGTGGTTTTACAGATGCCTCCCGGAGTTGACGTTTCTAGCATCGAGATTCAGTCGTTGGAGCTGAGCTCTTTTGCCACAGCCGACAAACAGGTTGGCGACTTTCTGAACCTAAACGATACGACGCTGATGAGTCTTACTTCTGAAAGCGGCAAGACTAAGACTTGGAAAGTGTTTGCCAAGATTGCTTCGGCAGAGCCACAGTTGAGCAATTCCGATTTTAATAGTTGGTACAAGGCTCAAGGCGGCTATTATGAGCCGGGTGCTGATGCAGAGAGTACTATATGGTGTACCGGAAATGCAGGCACCAAATTATTGGGGATATACCCCACGACACCTTTGGAATATGAATCGCAAAACTATGTTGCCCGCATGGAAACTTTAGACAACGGACGTTTGTCGGCAGCCTTTGGAGCTCCCATATCTGCGGGTTCTGTAGTAACGGGAGTGTTCAACAGCGACAAGCTCGACCCATCTAATCCGGAAGCAGCGATAGAATTTGGCACTTTCTTTAGTGGTCGTCCTAAGTCTTTTGTCGTAAAGTATAGCTACGAACCCGGAGCAAAAAACAAAGACAAAAACGGAAATATTCTTGATTATGGCGATCAATGCGACATATATGCCTATTTGGAGTTGCGAGAGGGGGAGACCGTAAAACGCCTTGCAACAGCGTGGTTTAGGAGTGGTGAAACACAAAGCGAACTCACTGAAATAGAGATAGAATTTACCTACGGAGAGCTTGACAACAGTGTTCCCGACTATATGAAACCTAGCAACGGCATGTATGTAGCAGGCGATTCTGTGAGCTATATCTTACCCACACATATTGTTTTTGTCGGCTCAACAAGTTTCGACGGAGCAAACTTTGCAGGAGCAGTGGGTAGCACCTTGTTGTTGGATGATTTGGAGATGAAGTATTGAAGGAGTTCTCAATATTTTTAGCTAACTTTGCCTTTGAGCTGCGCGGCGATTGCTAATATTCTGTGTTGCAGGATGTTGACGTTGCGGAGTTTAAGAAGTATCTGACAAATCTGAGTGTTATCTAAAAACATAAGCAATGAAACGTATATTTACATTACTCCTAGTGTCTCTGTGTTTAGTTTTAAATGCAAGGTCCCAAACAATCGAAAGCGTAAAGAAACTTAATTCTACTGATGTTGAGCTTTCTTTGTCGGGTGGGCAGACTATGATTTTCTCGTTCTATGATGACAATATTTTCCGTATATTTCAGGATAATTCGGGAGGAATACTAAGAGACCCTGAGGCTGAGCCTGCGGCTCAGATACTTGTCGATAATCCCAAGAGAGCTGTGTCGAGTCTTTCTGTAAGCGATGTTGGAGGCTCTGTTGTTATTGCGACGAGCAAAATAAAGCTGACATTAGACAAGGCTACAAGTCTATTCAAAGTTGTAAATCTACAAACAAATAAGGTAGTTGTCGAGGAGCTTGCGCCGATACTTTTTGAGAAAAATAAGGTGAGTCTAAGCCTCAAAGAGAGTGCAGATGAGTATTTTTACGGTGGAGGAGTGCAGAACGGGCGTTTTTCGCATAAGGGGAAAGCTATCGCCATCGAAAATCAGAATAGCTGGACTGACGGCGGTGTGGCTTCGCCTGCTCCTTTTTATTGGTCGACAGGAGGTTACGGCTTCATGTATTATACCTTCAAAAAAGGGAAATATGATTTTGGCAGTGCCGAAAAAGGACATGTAAGTCTTTTGCACGAAACTGATTATCTTGATGTTTTCTTTATGATAAGCGATGGAGCTGTTGCCTTGTTGAATGATTACTATCAGCTTACGGGGCATCCGATTTTACTGCCGAAATTTGGTTTTTATGAGGGACACTTAAATGCTTATAATAGAGATTATTGGAAAGAGGACGAAAAAGGAATTTTGTTTGAGGACGGCAAGCGTTATAAGGAAAGTCAGAAGGACGACAGCGGCATAAAGGAGTCCTTGAATGGCGAAAAGGACAATTATCAGTTTTCTGCCCGGGCAGTGATAGACAGATATAAGGCACATGATATGCCGCTTGGCTGGCTCTTGCCAAACGATGGCTACGGAGCGGGTTATGGACAGACTGGCACGCTCGATGGGAATATTGCAAATCTGAAAAGCCTTGCCGATTATGCTCACGAGAATGGAGTAGAGATAGGGCTGTGGACGCAGTCGGACTTGCACCCCAAGGAGGGCGTTGAGGCATTGTTGCAGCG
>JBKEAJ010000065.1:0-3726 GCA_047972135.1 Bacteroidales bacterium
CCGCAGAAGCCAGACGTACCATATCTTCTATCTTTGAGCTTGCTGTTGCTACACTTCGTGCAGATAGTGACCCAGTCTGACCTGTTCGTAAGGCATTACCTGCTAATAAAACTCAGCACAAGCCAGCTCTGACACCAGGGCAAATTGGTAAATTGTTAAGATGCTTTGACAATACTCGTTGTACTTATCAGGTGAATTATTGCATGTGGCTAATGTGGTGGACACTTGCTCGCCCTGCGGACGTGGCGGAAGCTAGGTGGGTTGAATTTGATTTGGAAAAGGCACTATGGATTATACCGGCTGAACGGATGAAAGCTCGCCGTGAACATACTATTCCATTACCCCGTCAGGCCTTAGAAATGCTCTCCGTATTAAAGGGAATAACTGGAAGTCGCAACCACCTGTTTCCTGGTCGTGATAACTGTCATGGCCCGATGACAACACATTCATTGAGACAGGCGCTTAAAACTCTTGGCTGGAGTGGCACTTATAGTCCTCACGCAACTAGGACGACTGGTAGCACTCGTTTGAATGAGAAGGGTTACCGTGCTGATGCGATCGAAGCGCAACTGGCACATGCGGATAAAAACAACGTTCGTAGAACTTATAACCACGCCATTTACCTCGATGAACGACGAGTGATGATGCAAGATTGGGCAGATGAATTGGAGCACTGGGTGCAAGATGAGTTGTAGTTGTCCAGACCCGAGCTGACAGTTACCTGTTTTTAGTGGCGCCTGTCATGTGTGATTCATAGACATCATTTCAATATAATGGGTGTCTATAAATAGAGAAATACAGCAGCGATTGCAGTGGATTAAGCTATACGAAGAGACCAGTGATGCGGGCTTGGTCTGTCGTCGTTGTGGCATATCTAGACCTACCTTAAGAAAATGGTGGCAGCGTTATCAGCAAGACGGTGTAGATGGTCTGGTTAGCCAAAGCAGACGTCCTAAGAGTTCACCTTCAACCAAGGTCCGTGGGACTTAAGAGCAGTTAATTTAATGGTCGCTTAACCTCTAATTTTTTATTGCGGTTAAAAAGGGGAGGATTACCGGGCTACTTGATAAAAGCAGAGTAGTATAACTTTGTTGCCTCAATCAACTTCTTATCATCGATTGTTTGCCCCTGTTCATTGGCCGTAAAGATAATCTCGTAAAGCTTGGCTATACCGTTTCTGAGTTCGTCAACATGGACTAGTGACGGAGTAATCTGTTGTTCAGGTTTTGCGGCGGGTTGTGTAGAACTTTTTATTAACTTACATAAATTAGCTTTTTCTGCCTCAACTTTTCGTACTCTTTTTTCCTCGGCCAATTTCTCTTGTGTAGCTCTCTGTTCCGCTAAAAACCTTGGATAGTTTCCCGTAATCAGGTACGTGACAATGTCTGTCTTTTTGTGACCTTTGCACATTTGAGTGAGTTGATTGGACACGTCTCGATTCAAGCTTATGGATAGTGTAACCAAAGCCTTATTCTTTCTATGTTTCTTAGCTCTCCAAGCAGCTCCCATCCTTTTAGCAAATAATTTAATGGCCGCAGGAGTAGTGTTTGTCATTAAAAAAAAGGCAGCTAACTCAAATTTCATACTCTGAATACTTGGCAAATTTGGAGTTAAGCCTATCCCTTGTCGCGATACATAGTCTTGTACCAACTTCCTTTCAGTGATTGTCTCTGACTTCAAAAAGTCGAAAAGTTTGATGATATCTGGAAGCTCGATAGGAGTGTTGACTTGCATGGAATAGTTGTCACCTTAATCATGTTACATGTAACGTAACATGTATGTTATTGATGAGCAAATGGCTATTAAAGTGTGGTTTTGTGTGCTAAGAATGAGAGATTCCGTGGCTTTGTTATTTCTATTGGTATGCAACTTCTGCTTTCAATGACAGGGGCAACTCCTGAGACCAGGTTAGTACTTCTGACCTGGGCCGTTAGGTTGGGAAGAGATTTCCAATCAGGTTCGAGGGATGCTTTAGCTAAGGCTTTAAGTGTATCAAAAAGAAAGCTCGGAATTGCGCTACAATACTTAGAGCAAGAAGGTTACCTCTGGAAGATAAGAAGTCCCCTCGAACGACAAAAGGACGATAAATCCAAATTGCGCTTCGACTATGCATTATCGACTGAATGCATAAGAATGTGGCGAGAATGCCTTGAGGCTTGTTCTTGGCAAGACGAACTGGAATCCGTTCTAAGAGTGGAATCACTGGCAGAAACATCATCAGCAGTGACATCCGCGACGCTTCATGTAAAATGAAGGCTTGGTCTGGGTTATTTTGCTGATGCACGCCAATAAAGCTAGGTATGTGATCGGGTGCGATGATTCATTGTTGTGCAAGATAGCTGGTATTACTCAGTTAACACTTCGGAGAGCTCTCAAAGCGTTGGTTAATAAAGGGTTAGTTAGCGTTGCTGCAGACGGAGTTAAGCGAAGCGAACTATTTCCATACTTACCTCCAATCTACAAAATATATGGTCAGCAACCAGATACTAAAATTTTAAAGTTGGGATTACCGTTAGTTTCCACTGATTTTTTTCCACTGCGATGTGTGAGTAAACTAGCAGAACACTACAAAAAAACGCAGAAGCTAGCTAATGGACGGTATCCAAGACAAGATTCGATGCTGTCGGATGAGCAGTACTTCCAATTATCTGAGTTTTTTAGTTCGAAAGAGCTTGTTTCTTGGGTGAACCATTTACACCTATCAACGATAACCTCTTTGGTACCTACTGTGGAATATTATGATAAGGAAAATAGAGAAGAGTGTGAGGCTAAATTACGGAGCGCAATTATGACCATTTTTTTGCATGAGTTACGCGATATTCAATTTTCCACTCCACAAGCTGAACTCGCGGATAGTGGGAATGATGAATTCTCAAAAACTAGCGTAATCAACCGACTAAATAATTACATTATTGGTGCTTTAATCAAAGAGTCTCTGTATGGGGTTCTAGAGCTCTCTCGCTATTGGCGTCTTTTGGTTGAATGCATGGGGAGAGACGGTCGAATTATCGACTACAACCAACGCGAGCGAATGGTTGTTATTGGCCATCAGCAATTAAAAGTAGAGGCGAGTGGTGAGAGAGAGGAAAAGGAAACTACCGTATTGGTTAATCATTTCGTGCCATTTGTGCTGACGGTAATAATTCCTGAACGTGATTCGTATGATGACTGTTTGGTTTTGAAAGATCACTTGTTAATGTCAAACACCAAAATTGAGCACGCAAAAATCGACCATGTTCAGTATTTGATTTGTGGAATAGATCCTCATAAGTTGGTTGGAATTCTGCGTAATTTAACTAGCGACCAAGTGAGATCTTAAAAGTACCTGTATCTATAGGTTATTTTTACAAATTTGGCGAGGGTTGCTGAGTTAGTGAATATATAAAATTGTCTGTTTGTTAGTATTCGATTAAATCTATAAATTAATTGGTGTGTGCAGTATCACCGTTATCCAAGGAATAAAGTAACAATACGAACATTAGGAGATATGTCATTATTGAGTAGGTACTGTACAATGCTGTTCATAGTCATGCATACAAGTAAAAAAATACAGAAGCCATATACGTTATGAACAATAACCACTATGGACGACTATAAATGAAACAACGTCATTCGGCTAATCCCAATCTTGTCATTATCGATAATGGTCAATATCAAGGTTTGAGCGTCAATCCTAAGCCTCTCAGCAAGCAATACTTGGATTCAATCATACAGGTAATGCAAGCA
>JBKEAJ010000066.1:0-8393 GCA_047972135.1 Bacteroidales bacterium
CAAAAAAATAAGGACAACCCTCTAAGGATGTCCCTATAATATGGTGGTCTTTATTCACTGACCACTGACCACCGACCACCGACCACCGAATCAGCTTACGGCAATCTTTTTTGGAGTCTTTTCGACTGTCTTGTTTTTGGCTAGGGTTATATATAGTATCCCGTTGTGGTATGATGCAGAAATATTGTCCTGATCTACAAGCTCGGTGTTGATAGTGAAAGTGCGCTCAAAGCTGCCGTAGCTAAATTCTTTCATGGTGAATTTAGTGCTTTTTGCTTCATCCTCTTTCTTTGCCTCGCTCTTTATCGACAAGGTGTTGTCGTGTATCTCTACTTCAAAGCTGTCTTTGTCGTAGCCAGGGGCTGCAAGTTCTTTGACGAAGTTTTCGTCAAATTCTGAAACATTTACCCTTGGGCTTGATGTTCTCTCACTGCGGTTTCTCATTGCTTGATGAAAATTGTCGTCGAAAAACCTTGGCATAAAATTTCTATTAATTGCTAACATAATCTTTGTTTTTAAATTTGTAATTTGTTTTCGATTAGCTATGTGCAATTCCTATACCATTGAAAAAATAGCGACAAAATGTCTCGTTTTGCCGCCTTTTCTTACAAATGCAACTGACAAAATGTCAGCATGATGCTATTTTAATGTCATTTCGTCAATCAGGTATCCTGCTCCTGCAAACTTGTCGATTATAAAAAGAGCATATCTGATGTCTAAAGCTATATTTCTACAACGTTCGGCATCGTAGAACGTGTCGCTCATGGTTGATTCCCATGTTCTGTCGAAGTTCACGCCGATAAGTTCGCCATTGGCGTTCAGGATGGGGCTTCCGGAGTTGCCGCCAGTAGTGTGGTTCGATGCAAGAAAGCAAGTGTAGAGCTTGCCGTTTTCGGCATATCTGCCATAGTCCTTATTTTTCACCAACTCTTTCAGCTTCTTGGGTACTCGATAGTCGTAAATGTCGGGATTGTCTTTGGCAATAACTCCGTCGACGGTGGTTTGCGGCAGATAATAAAGTCCGTCGCGTGGATAGCTGCCGTCTACCTGTCCGTAGGAAATACGCATAGTTGAGTTGGCGTCTGGATAAATCTTATCATCTTTTCTATACTCCATGATGCCTTTCATATATAACTTCTGTGCTGCTGTGGCTTCTTGTCTAAACTTGTTATATGTAGGTCTTACTTCGCTATTGTATTTCTCGTTTAGCTCCTTGAACATCTGTGCCAAAGCATCTACTTCGACTTTTTTTCTTGCTTCTTCCGCCGTCATTGTAAGCAATTTGTGGGTTGCGTCGGCATCGGTGAACAGCGATTTGTTGTAAATCTCTGTTAGATACTCTTTTGTGTATTTTGATGCGAAAGCACTTGGTAGCATTTGGCTGTCTAAGTCCTTGATACATTTGCTGATAAGTGCTACGAAGGTTTCTCTGTCGGCAGCCTTAAAATAGTCCTTAAATGTTGAGCTTGCCAATTTTTCTACCTTGTCGCTTTCCCAATTATGAGACAACTCTTGTGATGTGGTATTGATGAGTTTTGCCACATCAGTGGAGCTGTAAATGCCTTCTCTATAGTAGTCGTATTGCTTGTAGGCTCTGCTCGCATTATCATAGACCTTGGCAATGTCTTTTAGTACATCAGAGTATTCTTTGTGATTTTTATCTGCCCATGCTTGGAAGTTTTTTTCAAATTCTTTTTTGCTGCCGATGGCATTAAGTTCGTTAAGCCCCGTAATCTCACCTTGCCATTTTTTCCATGCGTTGCTGACCCTTGCATACTTGGCGGCGTACTGTATTCTAACGGCAGGAGATTGCTCCATATACTTGCTCAAAATATCCAGTTTCACATCCCTTATTGCTACTCTGTCGGGGTAGCTTTGGTCTTTGAGGATACTTACTGCTTGCGAGGGTAGATATTCTTGTGTAGTGCCGGGGAAACCTATTATCATTGTAAAATCATCCTCCTTTATGCCTTTCATTGAAATTGGTAGGCTGTAGCGAGGCTCGTAGGGCTTGTTGTCCTTGCTGTATTTGGCAGGCTCGTTGTTGGCATCGGCATATATCCTGAATAAGGAGAAGTCGCAGGTATGGCGAGGCCACATCCAGTTATCGGTATCGCCACCGAATTTTCCCAATGCCGATGGGGGAGCACCTACCAAGCGAACGTCCTTGTATTCCCTATAAACAAACAAAAAATACTGATTGCCGTAGAAAAGAGGCTTCACAAGTGTGTAGTATTTGCCGTCTTTCGAGGCTTCTTCTGCTATTGCCTTGCTGCGGTCTTCTATTGTCTTTTGTGCCAGCGAGTCGCTCATATTTTCGGTTCCTGTAAGGACTTTGTCTGTAACATCGTCGATGCGTTCTACAAACTTCACTGACAAACCTTCGTTGGCTAATTCTTCGGCACGAGATTTTGCCCAGAAACCATCCGTCAGATAATCATGCTCGACACTGCTGTGGCTTTGTATCTGACCATAGCCGCAGTGGTGGTTGGTGATGAGTAGCCCCTTGTCGGAGATTAGCTCGCCAGTGCAGCCCCCTCCAAATATTACCACCGCATCTTTAATGCTCGAATTGTTAATGCTGTAAATGTCTTCGGCAGTGAGTTTAAAACCCATCTTCTGCATGTCTTCGATGTTGTACTTATTAAGGAATATTGGTATCCACATACCCTCGGCGGCAAATAGACATTGCCATGAGAAAATACTCAATAATAATGGTCCGATGATTTTCTTCATTGTATTTATTTTTTAATATCTTAGTTTATTCGTATTGAATAAAGACCTAACTACTAATATCTTTAAGGTGTTTGTATAATTTTTCCGTGGGAAGCCCCACAACGTTGTTATAGCTTCCTTTTATGTTTTCGATGAATGCTGCTCCTATCCACTCCTGTATGCCGTAAGCTCCTGCCTTGTCCAATGGGGGAGTGGTGTGTAGATAATAGTCTATTTCGTCGTCGTCAATGTGTGAAAATGTTACTTCTGAGCTGTCCACAAAACTAATGGTTTCTTGGCTAGTGGTGATGCTTACTCCTGTTTTGACCGTGTGGCTAGTGTTCGATAAACTTCTCAGCATGATTTTGGCATGTTCGAGACTTGTGGGTTTTCCCAATATCTTGCCCTCGAAGTCTACAATGGTGTCGGCAGTGATGAGCATAGTCTTGTCGGTTATATCCCCATAGGCTTTGGCTTTTTTTAGCGATAGGTAAATGACTATGTCTTCGGAATTTGAAAAGACATTCGGAAAGCTCTCGTCGCAATCAATATCTTGCACCTGAAAGTCTAAGTCAAGCAAGCTCAGAAGCTCGCGACGACGTGGTGATTTTGAACCGAGTATGATATTATAGCCCTGTATATTGTCAAGCATAATCTTTGTATCTAGTTGGCTAATAGTTTATTGAAGTCTTCGATGTTCCATAAGTCCTGACAACGGAGTGTCTGTTCTATAACATCCCTGACACAGCCCTCGCCACCATTAAAAGGCGATATATATTTGCTTACATTGATAACATCTATTGCAGCATCGGCAGGACAAGCAGATAAACCCACTATCTGCATGGGGGCAAGGTCTACGACATCATCGCCCATATACAGCATATCTTCTAGACCTATTCCGCTTTCAGCCGAAAACTCTCTCAACTTCGCGCATTTGTCGAAACATTTCTCATAGATATGGCTAACATCCAGCTTTTGTAAACGTTGCCTTACCCGTGGCGAGCCTCCTCCTGTGATGATACACACTTGTAATCCTTTTTTTATGGCGTAGCGAATAATGTAGCCGTCTTTTACATTGCCAGTACGTACGGGGTCGCCATTCTTGTCGAGAGGCGATGTGTCTTTTGATAACACGCCGTCAACATCGAACACAAAGGCTCGAATCTTTTTTATTTCTTCTTTAAAGAATTGCATTCTTATTGTTTGTATTTACTTGTTATTCTGTTGCTTATGCTCTTATACATCTCTAAAGTGTCGTCGTGTCCTGCCAGTGCTTTTAAATGCTTGTCAATCGTGCCTTTGTCCTTGCGTCTTGCCGGTCCTGTTTGCGCATCGCGGGCGCTAGTATTTTTAAGTTTTGCAAATGTCTCGGCAATCAGGGGTGAGATAATATCCGGCTTTAGTCCCTTGGTTTCCAACAATTCCTGTGCTGTGGCAATGCAATGGTTGGTGAAATTGTTGGCAAATACCGCTGCAATGTGTGTTTGCAGACGTTGCTCTGAGCCTGCCTCGATAACAGTATCCGATATGCTCCTTGCTATGCTCTTTAGTTTTGTTGTGGTTTGCTCATTGCTTCCTTCAATTAAAATCGGAATATTTTGAAATTCAAGCTCTCTGTCTTTAGTGAAAGTTTGAAGGGGGTAAAAAACGCCAAAGTTGGGAGATGCGTCTTTTAGAATATCAACAGAAACGCTACCTGCGGTGTGTACAACTGTAGCATCGTCAAAAGCTAAACTGTTTACAATATCAGATATAGCACTATCGCTTATTGCTATGATATACAAATCTGACTGCCAACGAAGTTTGTTCGGATTGTTGCATGCTTTTGCATTCACCTTGTCTGCTAGAATAGTTGCATTGTCAAGGCTGCGGCTATAAATGCAGTTTATTTTATGCCCCGACTGATGCAGAGCTATTGCGAGATTTGTCGCTACATTGCCCGAGCCGATTACTGTTATGTTTACAGCTTTGTGCATCTATTTCATTATTACTCCTTCCTCGTCAACTGTGGCAACAACTCGTTTTTCAAAGTCTTGTGAATATTCAATTACTTGTAACCTGTTGTTTGCATGACCGCTACCGTCTTGGATAAAATTGTAATCTCCCTGTGTCAGTCTTGGTGAGTATTGTGTCAGGCAGCCTGAGAAATTCTTACCATATTTATAAATTGCTCCCATGAAATAATAACCTATGTCAAAACCTTGCAAGTTGTAGTTGTTGGGTTCGTAGGAAAAAACCTCTCTTGATAAATCGACCATCTCTTCCGCACGAGATGAATGGGAGTCTAAAAAGTAAGGGTTTATATATGTGAACTTCGTACTGTGAAGATATTCACGTTGTAGGCTACTATACTTGTCATAATCGTGGGTTGAGATAATTCTGATATCATATTTCTTTGACATCCTGCTTAGGTAGGTGACGCAGAGATTGATTTTTGCCTCGTTGTTTGATGATATTAATATCACGTTTGGTTGGTCGGAACTTAGGTGAGACCCAATATAGGTCTCGGTATACTCATTTGCTGCCGATGTAGGTGCTAACATTGATTTT
This sequence comes from Bacteroidales bacterium, assembly GCA_047972135.1. Lineage (GTDB taxonomy): Bacteria > Bacteroidota > Bacteroidia > Bacteroidales > Prolixibacteraceae > JBKEAJ01. The sequence continues at coordinate 5,266 of JBKEAJ010000066.1, forward strand.
AATTCGCTAAATACCTTGTAATTCTCGGAAGCCATAAAGTCTTTTCCGTTGATTGATATCAGGTTTATATTTTTTATGCCCTCTGATATATATTTGGCAAGCATCGGAATGTATTGTGCTTTGCTTGGGGTGGTGCTGTAAAAAAGAGCATTTCTCTGCGATAATGCTTTGTTGTTGACAAAAGGAGACACCATGGGAATTTCATTCTTTTTTGAGAAATCGGAAGCAGGCTTCTGTGTTTCAGGGTAAATTGGTCCTATAATAAGGTCTAAGTCTTTGGCATCCGATGCTTCCAGCACTTTCTTTACCTTTAGCGGTGTATTCTCGTCGTCTATAAAGGTGGTATGTACTTTCATGCCCTCGTCCTGCATGCGATTGAGTGCCAATAGAAAACCGTCGTAAAAACGTAAGAAACTATCGTCAGCCTTTTTGTCTTCACCACCTGCATTTAAGGGGAGGAATACTGCGACGTTGAAAGTCTTGTCCCTATTAGGATGTGCTGTCGAACAGTCTTCAGCAAGCGTTTCCATATTTATAACTTTGTAGAAGCAATCGCTCCTAAATAAGGTCTGACTATTTTCAGCATCAAATACTGTCGCCTTTGGTATGTATATAATTTCGTTTTTCTCCGACTGCCTGTCCAGTAGTTGCTTGTTAAACCGTACTAAGTCGTTATAACTACGCCCAACTTTTGCTGAAATGCTGATAATATCCTCATCCCCGGGGGATGTATAGGTGTCGAAATATGTGTCGTCATAAACCGTCGTTAGAATATTCATGTCTGAATAGTCGCTAGGGACATATATTGTTGTGCCTGCTTTCACACCATCTTGGAGTTGCTTGTTTATTGCCAATAATTGGTCTTGTGTGCAATTGTATTTTTTGCTGATACCAAACATGGTCTCCTGCTCCGTAACATCGTGGGCTGTGAGTATCTGCCTTTTGCCGAGAGTACTCATCTGTTCATGCCGCGGTATTCTGATAACTTCGCCCACGGGGAAATGGCTTTCCGACAAATGTGGATTTACCTCTAAAATCTGAGAGGTCGAAAGATTGTAAGTGCGAGCATAAGAGTAAGGAGTTTCTTGCTTGCGGATGGTGAAGTATAAGAAATCTTTATCCTCGGTAATGTACGTGTATTGGGGAATTGTCAACTTTGTTCGCTTTTTTAGCTTCTTGTTTGGGTTGATGTCGGGGTTATATTTTATTATATCGTTGACAGAAATGCCATATTGCCTTGATATACTGCTTAAAGTCTCTTTGCGTGCTACTTTGTGAATAATTATCTCTGTCTTCTTAGGTCGTTCAAATGGTGCTTGCAAAACTTGATTTTGATTAGTCTTAGCAACTGCTCCCCCTTGTGTGCTTGCTGATGCGCTCCGTGTTGTTGTGGGGCTAGAGCTCGTCGGTGTAGGGAGGCTTTGTGTATTCTGACTACTGCTTACTAGCGAACTGTATTCTGATTTATATGGTATGTACAGGTTTGTTCCTGCTCGCAGTCCATTCCGCAATGCGTAGGTATTGTTCTTTTTCAGCTCGGCTTCACTTATATTATACTTCTTCGAAAGCGAATATAGTGTCTCTCCCGTTGAGGTTGTGTGTACAAGATACTGCTTGTCCTGTACTGTTTCAATCCTCGTTTGAGCATTGCTTGAAGATACTGCTGTTAGTGTCAATAAAAATATAAGTGATATTATTACTCTTTTCATTATCAATGTTTTTAGTGTCCGTTTGCCAATAAATGTAATACTATATATCTCACAAAGTTAATGCTTTTTGGCGATATATTATCGCTTTGTTGTTAGTCGCCTATTTGTCAGTGAAGTAGCGCATGAATTGAGACCTCTCTAACAAAGACAAGTTCTCTTTATGGACTCCCAATTTCCCCCTGAAATCGCTTGTGCTTGTATAGCCTTTCGTCTTCATCCAGTCTTCTATGTTTCTGTTTATCACGCCAATATAGTCAATACCTTTTTTATACAAAACTGATGTCAATTGTACGGTGGCGGCTCCTGCCAATATCATCTTGATGGCACTGCTAGAAACATGCACTCCCGTAGATGCCGATATATCGCAAGACAGATGAGATGAACTCAAACCTATCCATCGCAAGGGAATCTGATATTCGTCGCAATGACTGAAAATATCACCCGACACTATCTCTTCTGTATTTATATCTATATCAGGCATGTAGAATCTATTGAACATCGTTATTGCAGATACGCCGATGTTGTCGAGCTCTTTTACAAAGCCCAGAATATTTGCGTGATGACTGCTGATTTTTACGATGATGGGCTTGCTTGCTGTGTCAACAATGTCTCTGATAAGCTTCAGTTGCTCTGCTTCAATCTCTCCCCCTGTTTTATTATGACTGACAGACTTGTACAGATTTATTTCTATACCGTCGGCTCCAGCATCCTCAAATTTGTTGATGTAGTCGAGCCACTCTCGCTTTCGTGTACAATTTATACTTGCAAAAATCGGAATGCTTACCGACTTCTTTGCCTCACGTAGCAGCTCTAAATGCTTGTCAGTATTTCTATGCTTGATGAAATAGTCAAGATAGTCAAGATTCTCGTAGTCTGTTGCCGAGAGATTCTCGTCGTTGACTACTGCTTTATGCTCGTGATATATCTCTTCTTCAAACAAAGACTTTAATATAATTGCTCCTGCTCCCGCTTTTTCTATCTCTTGTATGTGCTTTACATTGTTGGTCAGCGATGAGCTTCCCGCAATTATCGGCGAGCTTAGCTCCAGTCCGCAAAATTGTGTCGTCAGTAGATTTTTCATTTATTATATTTTAGATAAGCATCCATGCCCCTCGCAGCCTTTTTGCCGTCGCCCATGGCAAGAATTACGGTAGCTCCCCCACGCACAATGTCGCCACCTGCAAATATGTTGGGAATGGAGCTTTGCAAATTCTCTTGGTCTGCCTCGATAGTTCCCCACTTGCTCACTTTTAGCTTGGGCAGAGACATCGGAATAAGGGGATTGGGCGATACGCCAACAGCAACAATAACTGTATCGACATCTATCGCCTCTTCTGATCCCTCAATCGGGATAGGTCTGCGCCTACCCGACGAATCAGGCTCTCCCAAGTCCATGCGCTGAATAAACATCTTGCTCAC
>JBKEAJ010000005.1:0-37708 GCA_047972135.1 Bacteroidales bacterium
GAAGATATGGTAAATCTTGCAGAGCGAACAAAAGAACTTGGCTACAGACTTGAGCAAATACAAGACTTCACACCAACTCCAATGACCCTATCAACCGTGATTTACTATTCGGGCTACGACCCTTATTCCAAATCGGAAGTATATGTTGCCAAAGAAAAAAATGATAAATTGGAACAAAGGAGCTTCTTTTTTTGGTATAAGCCCGAAAATCAGAATAAAATAAAAAGTCTGATGACTAGAATGGGGAAGGGACAGAATGAAATTAGCTCCTTGGTGGGGAAAACCATTGCGCAACAATCTTTTAAGAAGAAGAAACGTTATCCTAAACAATTGAAAACCAATAGTAAACGGAGGAGGACATGATTGTTCTTAAAAAATGTGTATACCATTTGTTTTTGAGGTATCAACGACACACCTTCAGAGACACACGACAATTCTATCTAAGTCCTACGGACTAAACCCTAAACAATTCAACCTTAAATAGTTCAACGATTCAACCTGCATCTATATCAGGGCGATAGCCCCTATTATTATTTGTATATATCCTCTTGCTACGAAGATATCGGGACTACGTCCCTAAAAACATTTCGTATTCCATCGTAATATCTCAGCATTGTAGTATCGTAGTATCAATAAACAGCCACCTCCTCCCCCTTCGGGTACTCCTCCTTGAGAAGGAGGAGAGTTTTTTAATCCCCTCCTCGTGGAGGAGAGGTGCCGCAGGCGGGGTGGTTTGCATTTTTAATATTCCTACAGCTAAAGCAGGAAGCTATTCATCTATTAATATAATTCATTAAACTTCAAGCAATTAAACTCTAAACTCTAAACTCTAAACAAGACTGTTTGCTTATAGCCTAAAGCGTACGGCATATTGCTCTAATTTTATACCATCAATTCCCATGCTTGCCGTCGTTTCTACCATCGCTGCTCATGGGGTCCTTGACTTTTACAGGCTCCTTCCATCCTCCTGACCATTCTCCATATCTGGTCTTTTTCATAGTGGGACTGCCTTGTGAGAAAAGCTTTTTCAGGTAACCGGCTGTACCCAATGTCAGCATAATAATAAAAAATATCAGTAGGAGTCTGGCTCCTGTCGGAACGGGCTCTCCGTAGAAAAGTCCATATATTAGTAGAGCATCTAAGCCAATCATCGTAAAAGGAATAATAACATAAAAAGCAGCTTTCGAGGCGAGGTTTTTTATACCTGTCATTTTGAAACCGAAGGAGTACATTATTATACCGACGAAGAGAAAGGCGAAGATGAGACCAAAAATAGAAACTCCGGCTAATTTGCCAACTGAAGAGGATGCTAGAGACTTTTGTTCATAAATATCTCCGATAGCATCTATCATCATCCACCACGATAAGAACGTGAAAATGTTGATAACCAGTATAATAGCACCGATAAGAACATAGGCAAGGCAACCTTTTGATTTAAGTCTACGCACGAAAAAAAACGTGAGAAAAATCGAGAAGACCAAGAAAAGTATAGTATATTGGGGTTCGATGCTCATGGCTTAGTGGGGTAAACTGCGTTTTGCTATTTCTTCTTTTAGTAATTCCGCCATTTCGTAGTCTTCACGCTTGATGGCAATATCCAAATATTTTTTAATGTCGCTATCGGCAAATAAACTTAAATCATTGGCAGGAACGAGAAAATCGGGAGCTTTGCTAGGTTTAGGAGTAGTTTTTTCCTCCTTTCGATGGGGGGGGGATTGTTGATGACCGTGTTCTTCGCTTTTGTCGATTTCGTGTATTGTAATGCCCGCCTTCTTCATTACTGTTTCGTTTGTAAATATGGGAACACTGAATTTTAGTGCCAGCTGAATTGCATCGGAAGTACGAGAGTCCATAACTATTTCTAAATTCTTTGCCTTATTTTCCATCATTATCTCGGAAAAGAAAACCCCATTTTCTAATTTTATTATAGATACTTCAATGACTTTTAGACCTACTATGTCTATCAGACCTGCAAGTAAATCGAGAGTCAGCGGACGAGGTGGTCGTATTTTTTCATATTGAACAATAATGCCTTGTGCTTCGTACTGACCAACAATGATAGGGAGGCGTCGTGTTCCTTCCTCCTCTCCTAATATCAAAGCAAAAGCTCCTGTCTGGGTTTGGGTGGGGGTAACGCCAAGTACGCTAAGCCTTATTCTGTCTTCCATATGATATCCTTGTTTCGGTACTGTTAAATAATACCACAAAGTTAGTGAAAATTCGTTAGTTTGAAAAATACAACTCTAATGCATGCCTTGTTATTCGGCTAATTTGTAACTGTTACAATGTTTCCGCTTTTATAGCAAGAGTATTGTTTCAACGAATATTGGGCTTTACTGTCATCGATGGGAGGAGCATCCCTATTAAGACCTAAGTAATAACCCGAACCGCATTTTCTGCAGTATGCAATGTTGTTGACTAGGGAGTCGGCGAGGATATCTCTATTTTGTTCGTAGGTACATACAGCCTCGAAGGCTGAGTAATCATTGTCGCCGTTGCAATATACAATTATACCGCCATAGCCGGCTCCTATTCTTTCCGAGCGTTTGAATATTGCCGAATTGTTGGGAGTGTATAACTGGCTCGTATTGGCAAGGTTTATACTGAAATTTATTGAGGTGTAGGGAAATAACTCGTCGACCTCATTGGAACAGCCTAAGAGTAGCATCGTTGTTAATAAGTATAGCGAGCTTTTTATCATTTTATTTGGTATCATCGAAAACATCTTTTACCTTTACATTTTTATTGTGTAGTGCTTACGCAATTTATTAACGGACAAAAATACATAATATTATGGATGACATTTTGTATTATTTGGTGATAATTGGTGCGGTTGTATATCAATTATATAAAGCATTTAAGAAAAAAGAGAAGAAAGTATTTGGCGAAACTTCTGATAGTGACGGAGGCTTTGATGAGATTAAGAACTTGTGGGAAGAATTGAAAAAAGAACACGAACCTCCACCTCCGCCACAAACAACAATGCCTGAGTTAAACTTTGTTGCTAACAGCAAATTAGATGCAGTACCATCAGAGGAGGGAATTTCTTTCGTAGCGCAGGAAGAAAAGGCTTTGAGGATACTTAGAACAAAAAAAACTGCCGTAAGGAAAATGCATCCTCTGATGAAGAATTTTAGTCTTGAAAAGGCTGTTGTTTATGGTGAAATAATTAAACCGAAGTATTTTTAAATAAAACGCAGATGACGGATAAGAAATTAAATAAGGATTTTAAACTAAAAGAGAAAAAAGAAAATCTCGCAACTATCATACTTCATAATGATGATTTCAATACCTTTGATTTTGTTATTGACTCCTTGATAGAGCTTTGTGGGCATGATGAAGTGCAGGCAGAACAGTGTGCGTTTATTGTGCATTATAAGGGGAAGTGTGATGTGCTGAATGGCTCGTTTTCGGAACTTATAGATATTTATGAGGAGATGAAAGTTAGAGAGTTGACGGTAACATTGAACAACTAAGGATAAAATGGAATTGTTTTTATTTCTTTTTTCTGAAATTAGTTTTAACTTTGCGCTAAGATTATTGATGGAAAAAGAATACAAGCACGACACATGAGTGTCGTGGTTTGTTTTTTATAAATATGAGTAAATTGTAATATTATGGCTATTTCGTACATCACAGAGGATGGATTGAAGAAGTTGAAAAAGGAGCTTGAGCAACTAGTTAATGTTGAAAGACCCAAAATATCAAAGCAAATAGGAGAAGCTATTGATAAAGGAGACATATCGGAGAATGCTGAGTATGATGCTGCTAAAGATGCGCAAGGAATGCTTGAGGCTAAGATAGCAGAATTGCAGGAAAAAATAGCTAATGCCCGAATAATAGATGAATCAAAAATTGATACCTCGTCGGTTCAGATATTGAATAAGGTTACATTGCGCAACACTCAGAATAACAGTAAGATAGTATATACTATTGTGTCTGAACATGAGGCTGATATCAAGCAAGGCAAAATATCTATTAAAACTCCTATTGCACAAGGTCTGCTTGGTAAAAAAGTGGGAGATATTGCCGAAATTAAAGTACCCTCAGGAGTAATTGAATTTAAAATAGAGGATATATCCATATAAATAAGATGGCTTCGATATTTACTAAAATAATAATGGGTGAAATACCTTGCTACAAAATAGCTGAGGATGACAATAATATAGCCATCTTGGACGTATTCCCCGTGGGGCGTGGACATGTTTTGGTAATTCCTAAACAGGAAGTTGATAATATATTTGACCTGCCTGACAATGCTTATGCTGATTTGTATTTGTTTGCGAAGAAGATTTCGAAGGCTCTTGCAAAGGCTATTCCGTGTAGAAAGGTAGGAATGGTCGTAATAGGCTTGGAAGTACCACATGCTCACATACATTTGATACCCATGCAAAAAGAAAGTGATCTCTTGGACTTCTCCAATAAAAAGAAACTTGAACCTGATGAGTTTGAGGAGATTCAACAAGAAATAAAAAAATATTTATAACCTAAGAGAGTCTACCTATGCAACAGAATGGTAGACTTTTTCATTTTATATCCCTTAAATTACAAAAGAAATGAGAATTGTAATAGCCGGAGCCGGAGAAGTAGGTACACATTTGGCAAGACTACTTTCAAACGACGATCATAATATAATTGTTTTAGATGAAGATGCGGAGAGCTTGAAAAGAATGTCTGCGTCTATGGATTTGATGTGTGTAGAAGGCTCACCTCAGTCGCTCGTCGATTTGAAACGGGCTGAAGTGTATAGAGCAGACTTGTTTATCGGAGTTACTCCTTACGAGGAACGCAATATCTTATCGTGCATGTTGGCAAAACAAATCGGAGCGGCTCGAACAATCGGTAGAATAAGTAGCCAAGAATACCTGACGGAGGCAAACCGAGAACTATTTAGGAATATGGGCGTTGATGTGTTGATATTGCCCGAAAGCCTGGCAGCCAAAGAAATTTCAGTGTCAATAAAGAATGTCGGAACTCGCCAAATGATAGAATTTTCAGGTAGTAATTTGATACTGCTCGGAATAAAAATCAGAGATAATGCACAGATTGTTAATAAGACAATGAACGAACTGCATTCAATGGATGGGAACATTTTGTGTGTGGCAATAAGTAGGGGGCATGATACTATTATTCCGACAGGAAAAGATATGATTAAGTCGGGAGATATTGCATTCTTTATGACTACCAAAGACAATGAGCTACACGTGTTTGAACTTGCAGGTAAGACAATATTCGATATAAAAAATATAATGTTCATCGGGGGCAGTAGGATTGCTCAAAAGGCTATCGAAAGACTAGGGTCTCACTTTAATATCACAGTCATTGAGCAAGACAAAGACCGTTGTGTGAAGCTAGCAGAACGACTGGGCGACGACGTTCTAGTAATCAATGGCGATGGTCGCCATCTAGAGCTATTGAAAGAAGAGGGGATTCACGATATGGATGCGATTGTTGCAGTTACCGGCAATTCGGAGACTAATATTCTGTGTTGTAGTATGGCAAAGAATTTTGGCGTCAAGCGAACTTGTGCTGAAATCGAAAATATCGACTTCTTAAGTATAGCTCAAAGTATCGGAATAGGTAGCATTATAAATAAAAAGAAAATATCAGCCGGATATATCTATAGATTTACCCTTGATGCGGAGGTTATTCATGTGCGCTATCTCACTTCTACAAATGCTGAGGTCTTTGAGTTTATCGCTAAAGAAAAAGCAAAAATAACAACGAAGAAGGTAAAGGATATTTGCATGCCCGAAGGTGCTATTATCGGTGCTGCTATACGTGGCAACTACGGCTTTCTGGTGAATGGCGATACGCAGATTGAGGCAGGTGATAAAGTTGTCGTTTTCGTGAAGCCAGAGTCCATAAAAAAAGTTGGAAAATTGTTTAGAGCCGGATAGTTACAACTCTCCCAATCCCTTTCGGATTACCTCAAAATTGCCGTTCGTACAATTGATTACTGTAGTAGGTATTATTCCACAGTATTCTCCCGTGTCAACAATGATATCTATCTCATTGAGTAGGGATTGTGGCATTTCAGATGTTTCGATGAAGTAGTATTTTTCATTATCATGAACATTAAAAATGGAGGTGCTAAGTAGGGGATTTTTGTGATGTCCCAAAAGCATCTTAACTGTCTGAGAATTGCTTATGCGAATTCCAATTTCTTTTCGTTTCAAATTTAGCTGTCTGGTGACCTCTTTATTTGATTCCAAAATAAAAGTGTATGCTCCAGGAACGCAGCGTTTGATTTCTCTGAAAATGCTAGACGGTATAGGTTTGCAAAATTCCGACATCTGCGAAATATCTTTACATAGCATGGTAAATTCTTGATTGTCAGATCCTAATAAAAGTTTTATCCGTTTTAGTCTCTCGATGGCAGACTTGTTGGTGATATCACAACCCGCAGCAAAAACAGTGTCCGTGGGATAAATTATTACTCCTCCAGTGTTCAGGCATTGCGAGACTTCCCGAAGTTTCCTTTCATCAGGACTGCTGGGGTATATTTCTAGTATCATAGCGACCTTTATTGATTAATGAGAAGGTAATTTGTTGTCTTGTTTTGTATATCGGTGAATGTCGAGTCTATGTACAAAAAAAAAATAAAGATGCGAAGTGTTTACCCTCGCATCTTCATATAGATGAGTAGTGGCTATGTATTCATCGCTCCACAAACAGGAATGACCTGTCCACTTACATACGACGATAAATCGGAGGCTAAAAATAATGCAACATTGGCAACTTCTTCCGGAGTACCGCCCCTGCGAAGTGGTATTTTAGCTTCCCATGTTTTTCTAGCTTCTTCGGGAATCTTTGCCGTCATTTCTGTAATAATGAAGCCTGGAGCTATAGCATTACACCTTATCCCGCGTGAACCCAGCTCTATTGCAACAGACTTTGTTAATCCTATCATTCCTGCCTTTGATGCTGAATAATTTGCTTGCCCAGCATTGCCACTGACCCCCACAACCGAACTCATATTGATGATTGAGCCACTGCGCTGCTTTAACATCGTGCGTTGTGCTGCTTTGGTGAAGTTGAATGCTGATTTTAGGTTTACATTTATTACTGTATCCCACTGCTGTTCGGTCATTCTCATCAGAAGAGTGTCCATAGTGATGCCAGCATTGTTCACTAATATGTCAAGACCTCCAAAGTCTTCGACTATCTGATTAACAACTTTGTCAGTCTCTTCAAAATTTGAAGCATCGGAGGCATAGCCTTTAGCTTTTACCCCAAATTTTGATATCTCTGCTTCTGTTGCAGACATATTCTCGTCAGCCCTTAAATCTGTAAAGGCTACATTGGCACCTGCCTTGGCAAAACATAATGCCAATGCTTTTCCAATCCCTCTGGATGCTCCCGTGATAATTGCGTTTTTTCCTTTTAATAATGTCATCTCTACAATTAATTTTGTTCAATAATTTTTCAAGTTCTAAAGTACAAATGTAGTGAAAAAAACATAGCTGCTTATCAGATTTGAGAAGTTTCACGTCAATGCTGAGGTGGAGAAGTTGGAGTATAATAAAATTATTACTACTTTCGTGCAGTAGAGCAATGATATAACTTATATTGATTATGGAAGAAACTCGAAATCAGACCTTGCTGTTGGTTAAACCGACAGCTGTAAAGAACAACTACATTGGCGGTATCCTCAAAATGGTGAATGATGCTGGGTTCAAAATTGGAGCAATAAAATTGGTAAACCTGAAAAAATGGCAGGCCGACTTGTTTTATAGAGTACACGCCCAAAAACCTTTTTACGACGAGCTAACCGATTTTATTGCATCAGGACCAGTATTGGCAGCTTTGCTTATCAAAGAAGATGCAGTCAAAGAATTACGTGAGTTGATAGGTGCGACCAATCCCAAGGAAGCCAAACAGGGAACAATCAGAAATAAGTATGGAGAATCAACAACTCATAATGCCGTGCATGCCTCTGATACAGATGCAAATGCAATACATGAGATAGACTTTTTCTTTTCTCTTGTCGAAAGATTTGAATAAATTAATTTGTTATTTTGTTTGAGATATATGACAAATGCCTATATTCGTGCGCCAAAATCAAAATTATTAGAAAGAGATTGGCGGCTTAAGGCGCTGACGGTCAGTGATGTAGTTCGTGTCGTGGGCGCGTTTTATAAAATTTAATGTAATATAGATGAAGAACTTGTTTCTATTTGTACGGGATGCTGTACAGCAAAATGTAGACACTAGTGAGAGTGGTGTTAAGATACTAATCTCTGAGTATTGGGATATTATACTAAAGTATTCAATGGATATAATGAGTGCTGTGCTTATATTAGTAGTAGGATGGCTTGTTATTAAGTTGATTTGCACCTTTGTAAATAAGATTATAGACAAGAGGATTAGTGATAAATCGGTTAGAAGTTTTGTTGAGGCTATTATTAGTGTTGCCTTGAAAATCGTATTAGCGATTGTTGTAATAAGTAAACTGGGAATTGATACTTCTTCCTTTATTGCATTTCTGGGAACATTAGGTCTAGCTGTAGGTATGGCTCTGTCGGGAGCTTTGCAAAATTTTGCGGGAGGTGTAATATTGCTCGTGTCTAAACCGCTCAATATTGGCGATTTTGTGGAAATTGGCGATAAAAAAGGAACGGTAGACTTGATTACAATTCTGAACACTAAACTTGTAACTCCCGACAACAAGGTGGTATTTGTACCGAATAATAAAATAATTTCTGGTGAAATAGTTAATTATACTAAGCTGGCAACGCGCAGAGTGGATATGACTTTTAGTATTCCTTATGATGAAGATGTTGACAGAGCCAGAGCTGTGATACAAAAAGAAATAGATTCGCTGGGAGAGATAGTGCTTAGCAATCCTGAGCCTTTTATAGGTTTAGGAGAGATGGCGGATAGTGCAATAATCCTTTATACAAGGATGTGGACAAAAACGGAGGATTACTGGACGGTGTTTTTCGATATGCAGGAGAAGGTGAAGAAAGCATTTGATGCAAACAAAATCAATATTCCTTTCCCTCAACAAGATATACATATAGTATCAACTGTGCAGAAAGACTGAAAATGAAAACTTATTTTATTGTTACAATATTTTGTCTTGTACTACTTTTCGCTTGCGAAAGAAAGGTCAAGTCGACGAAGGAATGGATAATTCCTAATGAAGATGTTGTGTCAATAGAGAAAGTTTTTGATGCTGAGAAAGATTCCGTTTTCTATTTTAATAATGGAATGAGAGAAGCAGGTGGAGCTATTCTTCTGAAAAATGAGGAATTTAGTGTAGGACGAATTTCGTGTATGTTTAAATCGTCTACTGTTTTTGGGATTGCATTTAGAGCCGTGAACTCAGACAGTACAGAAGTGATCGTATTTGAACCTGCACTGAAAGAGCGTAAATTAGGAGGACTGTATTACTACTACCTCGGTGCGGATAATAAAAGGAAGAAAATGAAGCGAGAGCAAGATAATTTTTATAGTATTGACCTGAGTGCAGATAAGTGGTACGAACTGAATCTACTTGTCTCAAAGTCAGAGATAAAAATATCTGTTGATAACGAGGTGAGCTGGTATTCTTTTAAACCATCTGAAGGACTTACTGATATTGGAGGTGTCGGTGTTTGGGGATGGGATGGGTTTATAAAAAACTTCATTGTTGAATAATTTTTTTTGCAGATAGTGAAGTATTAAGTAAAAATTATATATATTTGCCGACTTAAATGAGTAGGTTTATTTAAATGAGTTTCTTGTAATTATGTCAAATATTTTGGTGATAGATGATGAGCGAAGTATCAGGAATACGATGAAGGATATTCTCGAATTTGAAGGACATAGTGTCGCGCTTGCAGAGGACGGGGTCAAAGGTTTGGAGGTCGTACAAGAAAACAAACCTGATATCATATTTTGTGATATTAAAATGCCTAAAATGGATGGACTTGAAGCCTTGGATAAGATTCTTCAAAATGATGATAGCAACAGAGTGATAATGATTTCCGGACATGGCACTATAGATACAGCAGTGGAAGCCATTAAAAGAGGGGCGGTGGACTTTATTGAAAAACCTATCGACCTAAATAGGCTATTGGAGTCAATAAAGATAGCTAATAGTTATGACAAAGATGTGTCCTGTAATGTGGTGGAGGCTGTCGAAGTTGTTCCTCCTAAGGCAGGGCTAACAAAAGTAGTTACACCTAAGAAGAATATTAATATAGATGCTAGGTATGAAATTGTCGGGCATTCAAAAAGTTTACAGAATGTTCTTGATATGGCAGACAAGGTTGCTCCGACTGAGGCCCGTGTATTGGTGACCGGAGATAATGGAACAGGAAAGGAGTTGATAGCCAGACGCATTCATGCCTTAAGTGCTAGGGTGCAGAAACCTTTTATAGAAGTGAATTGTGCAGCTATTCCTTCTGAATTGATTGAAAGCGAACTTTTTGGACATGAGAAGGGGGCTTTTACTTCTGCGATAAAACAGAGAAAAGGAAAGTTTGAACAGGCTGACGGTGGTACTTTGTTCATGGACGAAATCGGAGATATGAGCTTATCGGCTCAGGCTAAGGTGCTAAGAGCTCTCCAAGAAAATGAAATATCAAGAGTTGGCAGTGACAAAAATATACGAGTTGATGTGAGGATTATTGCTGCAACTAATAAAGATATTCCTGCCGAGATTGATAAAGGTAATTTCAGAGAGGATTTGTATCATAGATTAAGTGTTATCTTGATAAGGATGCCTAAACTGATAGAAAGAATTGATGATATACCTGTGTTGACAAGGCATTTTATTGAAAGAATCTCAAAAGAATTGGGAATTGATCCGAAAGAGATAACCGATGATGCTATAAAGGCTCTTCAGAAAAGAGCGTGGACGGGTAATATCAGAGAACTTAGAAATGTTGTGGAGAGGCTGATAATATTAAGTGGGGATAAAATAGAAGAGAATACAGTAAATGATTTTGCAAACAATTTAGAATAATTTATTTAATAATCAAAAACCATGAGAAAATTTTTCTTATCAATTGTAACTTTGATTCTTTTTTCAATGGGAGTTATGGCGCAGGACGATGCACCTAAAACTCATTCTAAAAGTATTAAAAACTACAAAAGGTCTGCCATAGAGGCGGATTTCGGCTTGTTGAGACCCTCAACAGGTGATGGCTTGAGTGATTTCGCACCATTCAATGTCAATCTTGGATATAGGTATAACTTTAACAAGACCTTAGGCTTGAAGTTAACCTATGAGTATGGCAACTTCGATTTGACACCAGAGATGAGCTACCACAACGTTTCGTTGTTAGTGCCTGTGAACTTGTCTTCGTTGACAAACCTTGACCACTATTGGAGAGGTGTTAACTTCTTCGCTGAAATTGGTGGAGGTGTGCAATCGCAAAAACCTGATGTAAGCGGAGCTGACGATGACATGGCATTGGTTGCCAGGTTGAACTTGAAAATGGCTATTAAGCTGTCTAAGAGTTTTGCTCTTAACTTGTCTCTGATGAACTCTTACTTGACATTCAACGAGGACTACCACTTCTCTGGCGACCACGTTGTTGCAGGGGCTGCATCTCTAACTGATTTTAGAGCTAATATGTTCAATTCTGTAAACGTTGGTCTTTCTTACTATATTGGTGGTAAGAGCAAAAAAGGTAAAGAGCATATCGACTGGGCGCCAAACGAGACTTACTTGATGATCGAAGATTATCTTGCTGATGCTAAAGGTGGAGATGACGAGGCTCTAAGCGGACTTAGAGGTAGAGTATCTAACAACGAAGGTTCATTGTCTGACCACACAGGTGAGATTGCTGACCTTAAGAAAACTATCAACGACCTTAAGAGTAAAGTTAACGAATTGGCTGCTGCTGAGCGCCCAAATCAGACTGCTGCTCCTGCCAGCTCAGGTGACTTTAGTTATGTTGGAGGACTTACTGTTCCATTTGCATTGAACTCGGTTAACCCTTCTTCTGATGGTCTGTCTAACATTGTTACTCTTGCTAACTATCTTAAATCAAATAGCGGTGTTAACTTGTTGATTAAAGGTCATGCTGATGCTACAGGAAGCTCTAGCTACAACCAATCTCTATCTGAAAGAAGAGCTAAGGTTGTTAAAGGTCTACTTGAAGAACTTGGTGTTGCCGGAAGCAGACTTGAGACTAAAGGATATGGCGAAAGCGATTCTTTAACAAAAGGAAAAGGTGCTACTGCTAATACTATCAACAGAAGAGTTGATTTTGAAGTGAAATAGTAGTATATACTAGCATTAATTAAAAGAATGACTCGTCTTTTTGGGCGAGTCATTTTTTTATTCATCTATTTTCGTAGTTAGTGTCTATGTACTAATTTGTATTGATGTGGTATGTAATGAGCTCTTAAAATTTCAAATTTAAAAATTAATGTATTATCTTCGTTTCGTTGATGTACACTTATTCAGGTAGATTTCAGAGTAATAATATGAAACTTCCATGCAGTAGGCTTTAAGCTATATGCAATAAGCCTAACTACACACAGGCGGATGATTGTAACTAGCAAAAGCATAAAGCTTATAGCTAAATATAAACACATGAAAATAAAATATGCCGTCCGTAGTGATATCGGACAAGTCAGAGAAAATAATGAAGATAATAATATTTGCTTATCTTTTGATGCATATCCTCATATACTTTTGTTGGGTGCCATAGATGCTGTGGGAGGATATGAAGGGGGCGAGATAGCTGCCGAGATCTGTAAGCTCACAGTAGAGTCCTATTTTGAGGAACTGACAAATCTTGAAGACAAAGACATGGACTTGGAGCTTAAAAAAAGTATGTATAAGGCAAACAATCGGATATATTCGGAGCGTAGTAATAATCCAGAATATTCTCAAATGAGCTGTGTTGCTACGGTCGTTTTGATGGATATACAAAAGGGGAGTCTTTGCTTTACTCATGTTGGTGACTCTCGTGGATACATATATAGGGACGATAAACTGGAAAAATTTACTACCGACCATTCGCTAGTTGGTTACTTGGAGGAGTCGGGTAGGATTTCAGAAGAAGATGCCATGAATCATCCGCGACGCAACGAAATATCAAAGCTGATGGGTGGAGAACTGTTAGGGTATGACAGCAAGTATATGCAGTGTGGAAGACATAGTTTTTATTCGGGCGATATAGTAGTGCTATGCAGCGATGGGCTTACTGATTTGGTAAATGCAGCTGGGATAGTTTCCATTCTGTCGGCAGATGCAACTTTAGAAGACAAGAAGGAACTGCTTATATATGCTGCCAATCATCTGGGGGGTAGGGACAATATTACCGTAGCTCTGGCAACAAGCATATAGCCTAATGCGTATAGCGTTAAAATCCAAAATATGAAAGGAATAATTACATTTTTACTATTAAGCATAAGTTTTGGCATGTATGTCCAAACGGATTGCTACGATGATGCTACAAAGTTTGCTGAGAAATATTACAATAAAGGCATGATAGCAGAAGCGAAAGCATATATTGAAGATAACGAAAAACCGTGTGCAGGAGAGCCTTCCGAGGTCTTTAAGTGCATAAAAGAAAAGGTCTATTCCTACAAAGAAGGAAGTCTTATAGATAGGGTTGACCGTATGCAAGAAATTGCCGACCCCGTACCAAAAAACAATTTTAAGACTTACACTGAGACCGTAAACGGTGTAAGTTTTAAGATGGTAGCTGTAGATGGCGGCAGCTTTTATATGGGCAGCAATGATGGAGATGATGATGAAAAGCCCGTTCACCGTGTAAGTCTTAGCGATTATTATATTGGCGAGACAGAGGTAACGCAAGCCTTGTGGGAGACAGTAATGGGCGACAATCCGAGCGGTATTAAAGGCAGTAATAATCCAGTAGAGTGGGTGAGTTGGAATGAATGCCGGGAGTTTGTAGATAGGTTGAACAGACTTACGGGTAAAAGTTATCGATTGCCCACCGAGGCAGAGTGGGAGTTTGCGGCGCGAGGCGGTACCAGTAGTTCTGGCTATAAGTATTCCGGCAGTGATAAAGTTAGTGGCGTAGCTTGGTACAGAGACAACGGTGGAAATAAGACTCACCCTGTAAAGGGCAAGCAGAGTAATGAATTAGGTTTGTACGACATGAGTGGTAATGTATCTGAGTGGTGTAGTGATTGGTACGCTTCTGATTACTATAGCAGCAGTTCTAGCAGCAATCCTAGGGGACCTAGTAGCGGTCCTAGCCGTGTGGTACGTGGCGGTGGCTGGAGCAACTACGCATGGTACTGTCAGGTGGCTGAGCGCGACAGCCTCAATCCGAGCTTTAGCAACTACCGACTTGGCTTGCGCCTCGCCTCCAGTTCAAATTATGAGGCATCTGTTCCTGCCAATAGTTCTACTGCTCAAAAAGAGGCAGAACGCAAGGTCGCTGCCGAGCGTGCCCAGCAAGCGGAAGCGAATCATTTTAAAACCTACACGGAAACTGTAAACGGTGTAAGCTTTAAGATGATAGCTGTAGATAGTGGCAGCTTTAATATGGGAGACAATGAGTGGGGTTGGTCAAAGCCCATTCACCGTGTTAGCTTGAGCGATTATTATATATGCGAGACAGAGGTAACGCAAGCCTTGTGGGAGGCAGTAATGGGCGATAATCCTAGTTGTTTTAAAGGCAGCACTAATCCAGTAGAGCGGGTGAATTGGAACGACTGCCAAGAGTTTGTTATCAGGTTGAGTAATTTAACTGGCAGGAGCTACCGTTTGCCTACAGAGGCAGAGTGGGAGTTTGCGGCGCGAGGTGGCAACAGTAGTTATGGCTATAAGTTCTCGGGTAGCGATAGAGCTAGTGGCGTAGCTTGGTATGAAGACAACAGTGGAAGTAAGACCCACCCTGTAAAGGGCAAGCGGAGTAATGAATTAGGTTTGTACGACATGAGTGGTAATGTCTGGGAGTGGTGCAGCGACTGGTACGCTTTTGATTACTATAGCAACAGTTCTAGCAGCAACCCTAGGGGACCTAGTAGCCGCCCTACCCGTGTGGTACGTGGCGGTTGCTGGGGCGACTACGCGTCGTACGGCCAGGTGGCTAATCGCTACGGCAGCAGTCAGAGCGACAGCATCAACAATGTAGGCTTTCGCCTTGCCTCCAGTTCAGCGATAAAAGGCTTTTTGGACAATGAAAAAGAACAGGAGAAAGATGCCACTGCATGGCAACAGGCAAAAGATGTAAACATCATAGCAGGCTACGAAAACTACCTAGGCAGCTACCCTTCGGGCAAGCATAAAGCGGAAGCCGAAAGAGCATTGGCAAGTCTAAAGCAAGAGGCAGAAAAGATGATAGCCGCCCAAGCGGAAACGAACCGCTTTAAAACTTTTACAGAAACCGTAAACGGTGTTAGCTTTAAGATGGTAGCAGTGAAAGGAGGTAGTTTTGATATGGGCAGCAATGATGGATATGCTGAAAATCCCGTACACCGAGTAAGTCTTAGCGATTATTACATTGGCGAGACCGAGGTAACACAAGAGTTGTGGGAGGCAGTAATGGGAGATAACCCTAGTAATCTTAGCGGTAGTAATAATCCTGTGGAACAGGTAAGTTGGGATGAATGCCAAGAGTTTGTACGGCAGTTGAGTAGCCAGACAGGTCGGACTTACCGCATGCCCACCGAAGCAGAGTGGGAGTTTGCGGCACGTGGCGGTAATAATAGTTATGGCTATAAGTATTCGGGGAGTGATAATATAGGCGATGTTGCTTGGTATGGTAGCAACTGCGGAGGTAAAACTCACCCTGTAAAGGGCAAGCAGAGTAATGAATTAGGTTTGTACGACATGAGTGGCAATGTATCGGAATGGTGTAGTGATTGGTATGATAGCGACTATTACAACAGTAGCCCTAGTAGTAATCCTAAGGGACCTAGCATTGGCTCTAGCCGTGTGGTACGTGGCGGTAGCAAGAGCGGCTCCGCAGCGTACTGTCAGGTGGCTGAGCGCCACTACTTCTTTCTGAGCCATGGCGACTACGACCTTGGCTTGCGCCTCGCTTCCGGTTCAAAGTAGTACTTTTAAATGGTGAATTGTTAATGGTAAATTATAAATGAAAATATAATGTAGGGGCGTCCCTTGTGGACGCCCAATGCCACGGTGCAATATTTGCATCCCAAACAGCCGGGCAGGCACAAGGCACTGTCCCTACAAATTCTAGCAACAAAGAACAGATTGCCATGCTAGCGCTCGCAATGACGACTGTTAAAACTGGCTGTCTTATCGCCGCATTATCACATCAGCAAATAATCACATCGGCATTACCTAATATCTGTAATGCTCCGGTTTATACGGACCTTCAGGCTTTACTCCTATATAATCCGCCTGCTCTTGCGACAATCTTGTTAGTTTAACGCCAATTTGTTCTAAATGCAAACGGGCAACCTCTTCATCAAGATGTTTTGGAAGCATATAAACACCTGTTTCATAGTTGTTTCTCCAAAGCTCTATCTGTGCTAATGTCTGATTTGAAAATGAATTGCTCATCACAAACGACGGATGACCTGTTGCGCATCCTAAGTTTACAAGACGCCCTTCGGCAAGCAAGAATATAGAATGTCCGTCGGCAAAAGTAAACTTGTCAACTTGCGGCTTTATATTTGTCCTTGTAACCGTTCTGTCGCTCATTAGGTCATAAACCTGTATTTCGTTGTCGAAATGACCAATATTACAAACAATAGCTTGGTCTTTCATCTGCTTCATGTGTTCGAGTGTGATTATATCTTTATTACCGGTTGTGGTAACATAAATATTTCCTTCTGAAAGACTATCTTCTACGGTTTTAACCTCGAAGCCTTCCATGGCTGCTTGCAATGCACATATCGGGTCTATTTC
This sequence comes from Bacteroidales bacterium, assembly GCA_047972135.1. Classification (GTDB taxonomy): domain Bacteria; phylum Bacteroidota; class Bacteroidia; order Bacteroidales; family Prolixibacteraceae; genus JBKEAJ01. Next base: position 16,808 of record JBKEAJ010000005.1, read on the forward strand.
TGTTACAATTACCCTCGCTCCATAAGTACGTAGTGAATGGGCGCAACCCTTGCCAACGTCGCCATAGCCACAAACAATTGCAACTTTTCCTGCAATCATAACATCGGTGGCTCTTTTTATTCCGTCTGCCAACGACTCGCGGCAGCCGTAGAGATTGTCGAATTTAGACTTTGTTACAGAGTCGTTTACGTTGATGGCAGGGAAGAGTAGCTGACCATTATCAAGCATCTGGTAAAGTCGGTGTACTCCTGTTGTTGTCTCTTCCGACACTCCTTTTATTTCTTTTGCTACCTTGTGCCAACGTGTACTGTCTTTTTCAAGACATCTTTTTAGAGCCTTATTTAGTTCTATCTCGTCTTCTGCCGTTGTAGGCTCATCAAGGATAGAGGGATTGTCTTCTGCCTGATAGCCTTTCAATATCATTATTGTAGCATCTCCTCCGTCGTCAACAATAAGGTTTGGACCTTTGCCACCTCCGAAGTCTAAGGCTCTTTCTGTACACCACCAATATTCTTCTAAGGTTTCACCTTTCCATGCAAAGACTGGAACGCCCGAAGCTGCTATTGCTGCCGCTGCATGGTCTTGGGTGGAGAAGATATTACAGCTTACCCATCTTACTTCTGCGCCGAGTTCTACAAGGGTTTCTATCAACACTGCCGTTTGAACGGTCATGTGTAGAGAACCCATTACTCTTGCCCCCTTTAAAGGCTTTTCTCCGCTGTACTTATTTCTGATTGCCATTAAGCCGGGCATCTCTCTTTCGGCTATCTCTATTTCCTTTCTTCCAAAGTCGGCTAAGGAAATATCAGCCACTTTGTAATTATTGTTGCTCATGCTATTTTATTTATATTGTATTCCAACCATCTAATTATCTTCGTCTTCAAGAGATTCATCAAAAAAGAATTTCTCTATGTCTCTACGTTCTTTTTTTGTAGGTCTGCCTGTTCCTCTGTCTCTGTATATCGATACTCCTTTCTGTATATCAAGTATTTCTAGCTCTTCCGGAGCTGTAATGTTTTCACAGAATTTGGATACTTCTTTTGCTCCCATTCTTTTGTCAGCCACATCGAGTACCTTAAAAGAGTAGGTGATAGGAGGCTTCTTCACCTGTACTGTGTCGCCTGCATGCAGAGTGCGAGACGGCTTTATAGATGCTCCATTGAGCATAACACGTCCTTTTTTTATTTGTTCGGTGGCTAAACTCCTTGTTTTGAAGATGCGTACCGCCCACAGCCATTTGTCGACTCTGACAATATTACTCATCTTTTTTCTTCGTATTTACTACATTCATTGCTCTATCAACTCCTAGACTAACAAAACTGTTAATAGCAGCAGAAATATCCTTGATGATGAAGGGGAGAACTTCACTCTCTTTGTCTGTCCATTCGCCCAACACATAGTCGATTTGTCGTCCTCTTGAGAAGTTATCTCCAATACCGACTCGCAGGCGTGCAAAGTTGCTGTGTCCTAAGCATTCAATGATATTTGTGAGTCCATTGTGTCCGCCGTGTCCTCCTTTAGATTTAAGCCTAAGGCTTTCAAATGGCAGTGCAAGGTCGTCGGTTATTATCAAAAGGTGCTCAGGATTGATTTTTTCTTCTTGCATCCAATATCTTACAGCCTTGCCGCTGAGGTTCATGTAGGTATTAGGTTTAAGCAATATGAGTTTTCGTCCTTTCATGGAGGTCTCTGCAACACTGCCGTAGCGTAAACCCTCAAAAAAGACATTGGACGCTTTTGCAAAAGCGTCCAATGCATCAAATCCAATATTGTGTCGGGTATTTTGGTATTCACTACCAATGTTTCCCAAACCTACTATTAGAAACTTCATATTTTTATAACGAATTATTCAGCACTTTCGCTTTCGCCTTCGCTTTTGTCTTCACCATTGCTGTTACTTCCTCCGTCTTTCTTAGCTTCGGACGCCGCGGCTTTTGCTGCACGGGTAATTGCTACGCTGACAACAGGATTTGACGCAGGGTTCAAAAATTCAACATTGTCTACCGAGAGTTCTCCTACTTTGTAACTTTCTCCCAATTCCAAGTCGTTAATCTTAATCAAGATATTGTCAGGCAAATCTTTGGGGAGTGCTTTTACTTTAAGTTTTCTAAGCTCTACTTTCAATCTACCGCCGGCACGCATACCTTTTGCATAGCCTTCTACCTTGATGGGTATTGAAATCTTGATAGCGGTGTCATCGTAAATCTCAAGAAAATCCGCATGTAGAAGTACATCGTTTACAGGATGAAACTGTGTGTCTTGAAGTATTGACTGATGCGTCTTTCCATCGACATTAAGATTGATGATATAAACACTGGGAGTGTAGATAACATCCTTAAAGTCTCTTTCGGATACATAAAAGTGAACAGGCTCGCTGTTTCTACCATAAAGTACACAAGGTACTTTCCCTTCAGCTCTTAGAGCTTTTGTTTCTTTTTTTCCAACAGTACTGCGTACTGTTCCGGTAATTTCAAATGTTTTCATTAAAATATCTATTAATTATGGTACTTGGCTTGTCGAACTTTTCGAGTCGCCCCATGCATAATCAAAAATGCTTGCAAATATAAGATTTTAAAACCAAATTAGAAAATGTCGCCTAAAAGAACATCGAGCTTATTGATTGATTATGATTTATTCGGTGTATTGTCTCTGCCAATGCCGGTGCTATTTGAAGTGATTTGACTTTGTCGGTAGTTTTGAAATTTAAGGAGTCGGTGAAGTAAACTTCCTCAAGTGCCGAGTCGTGAATGCGCTCGTAGGCAGGACCCGAAAGCAAACCATGTGCTGCAAAGGCTCTGACACTTGTAGCTCCTTTCTCTTTTAAGAGATTGGCTGCCATTGCTATTGTGCCTGCCGTGTCAATTAGGTCGTCCATTATTATCACATTCTTATCTTTTACATCGCCGATAACGGTCATTTCACTTACAACATTTGGGCGGTCTCTTTTTTTATGACATAGCGCTAAGCCTGCATCAAGAAGACTTGCGTAGGTGTTGGCTCTCTTGCTCCCTCCAACATCGGGTGAGGCAATTACAAGATTTTCTAAGTCCATATTTTTAATAAAGGGAACAAACACACTTGATGCAAACAAATGGTCTACCGGTATGTCGAAGAAGCCTTGTATCTGATCAGCGTGTAAGTCCATTGTTACAAGCCTGTCAATACCTGCTTTCTGAAGTAAATTTGCCATTAGCTTCGCACCTATCGATACGCGGGGCTTGTCTTTTCTGTCTTGACGCGCATAGCCAAAATAAGGCATTACTGCAATGACCTTGCTCGCCGATGCCCTGCGTGCCGCATCAATCATTAACAAGAGTTCCAAAAGATTGTCCGCAGGAGGTGGGGTAGACTGCACAATGTAAACGTGCGAGCCCCTGATTGCTTCTTCGTAGCAGGGCTCCATCTCGCCGTCGCTGAATACAGGACAGGATACTAAACCCGGCTTGACGCCCAATTCTTTACAAATTCGATGTCCCAAGTCTGCGGTCGATTTACAACTGAAAATTTTAAAGTTTGACTTTTTGCTCATAACATTTAATGTTTCCCTTGCTAGGGTGTAACTTTATATATGGTTTATTTCGGCTCTATGATTGACCCGATGTAGTTCAATATTTCCTCGCGTCCTTCTTTTTTTAAAGATGAGGTCTGAAAACATGGTGGTAGCTCCTCCCATTCGTTTAATAATGCATCCTTGTAGATACTTATCTTCTCCTTGCATGCGGTTTTTGTCAGCTTGTCGGTCTTAGTAAAGATGATGGAGAAGGGGATTTGACTTTCGCCAAGCCATGTGATAAATTCCATGTCTATGGGAAGTGGCGCATGTCTGCAATCTATCAATACAAATAGATTATAGAGATTTGGACGACTAAGAATATACTTCTCAATGAAAAATTCCCACTTTTGACGCTCTTTTTTGGGAGCTTTGGCAAAACCATAACCTGGCAAATCCACTAAGTACCACTTATTGCCATTGATTCCAAAATGGTTTATCAGCTGAGTTTTTCCCGGTCTAGAGGATATTTTTGCCAAATCACTCCTACGAGTAAGCATGTTTATAAGCGAAGATTTTCCCACATTAGACCTGCCGATAAATGCAAACTCGGGCCGGTCGGGAGTAGGACACTTTAATACATTGCTGTTGCTTATTATGAAATTGGCACTGACGATTTCCATAGCACAAAAGTAGATATTATTGTCCAATTAGAAGATAATTATATAGCTAAAAATAATTGGGGAATATCAATAGCTGTTAAGGTAGTTTTATACTGTTATCGTTTTTGCGTATTTGTGTAAATTTTGTAACTTCACGCTCTATAAATAATTAAAATAAGTCATGAGAAATTTTGTATTTTATAATCCGGTGAAAATAATATTTGGTAAAGGAACAATAACAAAACTGGAAGGAGAAATTCCAGTAGATAAAAGAGTCCTAATAACTTATGGAGGAGGCTCAGTTTTAAAGAATGGAGTGATGACGCAAGTACGTGAAGCACTGAAAAATCATATGTGCCTAGAATTTGGTGGAATTGAAGCTAATCCTAAATTTCATACTCTGATGAAAGCTGTTGAACTTGTAAAGCAAGAGAGTATTGATATTATTCTTTCCGTTGGAGGCGGGTCGGTGCTTGACGGAACTAAATTTATCGCTGCTGCAACATACTACGAGGGTGAAGATGCTTACGATATTTGCCGAAAAGGTGCTAAGATTGAAAAAGCAGTGCCGATTTGTGATGTTATAACCCTTGCTGCCACAGGCTCGGAAATGAACTCCGGAGCAGTTGTCTCTAATGCTCAAACAAATGAGAAATTTGCATTCAATTCGCCATTGGTATTTCCAAAATTCTCTATTCTTGACCCCGAGACTCTGTTTTCTCTACCAAAAGAGCAAGTTGCCAATGGAATTGTTGATACATACGTTCACGTGATGGAGCAGTATCTGACAGTACCCGTAAATTCTCCTATACAAGATAGATATTCGGAAAGCCTGTTGCAGACCTTGATTGACGAGGCTGATACTTTGATGAGTGATGCCGAACCATCTTACGATTCTTATGCCAATTTTATGTGGGCGGCAACTTGTGCATTAAATGGTTACAATGCCGTAGGAGTGTGTTTCGACTGGGCAACTCATCAAATAGGACACGAGATTACAGCCTTGAAAGAGCTTGCTCATGCAAGAACCCTGGCAATAGTTTTGCCCGGTGTATTAAGAACTTACAAGGAGCAGCGTCAAGAGAAATTATTGCAATATGCAAGTCGGGTGTGGGGTGTTAATACGGGAAATGCTGACGCCGACATGGAAGAAGCTATAAACAAAACCGAACAGTTTTTCAATTCAGTAGGGATAGAGACAAAGCTACATAAGTATGGTTTCGACAGCTCTCTGGTAACTGAAATCAGAGAACGTTTTGAGAAACGCAAGCAGGAATTTGTTGGCGGCATGCAAGTAAAAATCTCAGATATAGATAAAATATTTGAAAGTCAACTTTGATATAAGTCTAATACTTGTTTCGTAAGTGTCTTACTATCAAAGCGTTTTATGTTTTCTTCGCCTTTGCGGATAAGCTCCTCGCGAAGTGTACTGTCGGAATATAGTTTGTCTATGGCTTCGGTAAGGCTTTCTGGGTTGTGAGGATTGATGTAGATAGCTGCATCTCCTCCTGCTTCTTCAAAACATCCTCCTTCGGAGGTGATTATAGGAGCATTGTGGCATTGAGCCTCTACAATCGGTAGCCCGAAACCTTCGTGAAAGGATGGCAGTATGACCATCGAGCAGTTCTTGTACAAGCCTACGATGCTTTCGTTGTCGAGGTCATGAAGAATGTGTATACGCTCGCTTAGGTTCAGATTATCAGCTAATTCCATAATGGACTTCGTGTGTCCCGATTTTCTGCCTGCAATAAGCAAATGATGTTTTTCGTCCGTTTGTTTTATGGCTCTTAGTATAGCTTCGATATTCTTGTGCGGCTCGATAGCTCCAACATATAGTAAATAATTCTCAGGAAGTCCAAGTTCTCTTATCTTAGAACCATGGATGTTCATTTCTTCGGCATTGCGATGTATTGTTGTTACTGCCTGATAGATTACGGATATTTTGTGAGCAGGAACTTTTAGCAAAGTTATCAAATCTTCTTTGGTCTGCTTGCTGACGGCTATGATATGGTCTGCATTTGTGCAGGCCTCGCTAATTTTTTTGTTGTTAAGGAATTTGTCGACAGCACCACTGCCTCCTTTTTCTTTCATAAACGCCAAATCATGAATGGTTACAATGCGTTTGCACTTGCTGTCCTTGATTATTGGCAACTCATTGGCTAGACCATGGAAAACCTCAATGCTCTCATTGTCAACGTGTTTGCAGATTTGTTTCTTCCAATAATTATCAAGCTTACTCAACATTCCTTCCGGCTCAATGATTTCCACGTCGCTGTAATTTGCGTAAAGTTCGTAGTCGTTTGTACTAGGAGTGAATAGTGTGTACTGATTATCAGGATGCTGCATACGCATGGCATTTATTAGTGTTCTACTGTAGCTTCCTAATCCGCGAGAATTACAAAATGCACTGTGTGCGTAATATCCTATTTTCATGTGTTTATATTTTATGCAATGGGCTGTATGCTATAGTCTTTATGCTTTTGTGGCCACTGACTTCTCATCTTGCAAAGTTAGTCTTATTGACGAAAAAACAATGTAAATTTGAATTTAAATGAATATATTGTATTTCTAAAATACTTACATTTGTGCCGAAAATATATAGACGGAAATGTGCAGAGTTATTGTTGATGGATTGCGAGAACAAGAGGAAGATTAAAAATAGAGATAAATATATCGGCAAATTAAATAAATTTAAATATTTACAATCAATTAAAGTTAGAAAAATGAAAATGGTTATTTTTAAAAAGTCAGTAGTTATGCTTCTTTTAGGAGTATTGGTTTTTACTTCTTGTGGTGGAGCTAAGAAAGGTGGAGATGGCAAAGAACCTAAAGAAGCTGCGAAAGCTCCTGAGAGTAAGACTATTCAAGACGATGAGTTGAAGTCGTTTATGTTGGGAGGTATTTATTTTGTGCATGGTTTTGGTGGGAAAGCTAAGTTTGACGGAATGATTACCCAAAATGGCAAGTCTCCAAAAGATGTACATGAAGCTGCTAAGTTTTATCTTATATTTCCCTTTGAGCAAGGGCAAGCAGGCGTTAAAGAAATGCTAAGTGGAATGTGGGAAATCAATAACAAAGAAGAGTTGTTGTCAACTTTAGGCGAATTGAAAGCACATTCTTTGGAATCGTGCTATACTAAATCATGGGACTATGCTCGTTATATAAATCTTACTTGTTTGGGATATGCTGCCAACTATATTACCAAGGAAGAGGGTAAAAGAATGGCAGCCGAAATATTGCTGCTAGCTCAAGCAGATTATAAAAACTGGGACGAGTATTATGCTGATTTTGTTAAAGGTCGCAACGAGTGGGATGCAGAAGAAACTCAAGAAAAAAAAGATTTTAATGAGCTTGCAAGTACTATTACTAAAGGAGAGAACAATGTATATGCTCTTTTTCCTCTGAATTAGAGGCGTATCGTTTTTTTTTAAAGAAAGGGTGTTTCGGCTGGTTCGGGACACCCTTTTTTCGAGAGCACAGCCTTCATTTGCTCTAAGTATCCTTCTTGTGGCTAGGATTGATATATTTTTTATTATGCGTTATTTTTGTGTAAAATATATCTGTAAATATGTTTTTATGTGGATGTTTTATCTATCTTTGTGCCGAAACTATAGTATGAGGTAGCCGAAAATCATATAGAGTAGGCAATTTAAACAAAGTGAGTAATAGAATGAAAAAGTTATTGAAATTATTGCCAATGTTCTTATTGGTAGGTATGTTGGCAACAAGTTGTTCAAGTGATGATGATGACAATGGAGGTATTGGTGCAGGTACTCTTAAAATTGGAAATCAAAGTCAGTCTTTGATTTCAGGTTCTCTTGTGTGCGAAGATACTCTGACTATCAACAATGCTACGGTATACAAATTTGAGTTGGGTCTTGTTTCGGCAGGTGCAAAATGGTCTGAAACATCTAAAGAATTCATTCCTGATGGAACGCCTACAGAAGCAGCCGAAGTGTCTTTCTCTCTGTATTCTTCAAGTAATGACGGTCTAGTTGATGGAGCTTATAGTTGCGCAGATTATAAATCTGAGAATTATTGCGCAGCCAAGACTTATTCTTCGAGTGATGCTAGTATTTATACTAATCTTAGTGATTACGAAAACGATGAGGATGGCGACTTATCTCCAACAAAAGGTGATGATGCATTTACTACAAATGAGTTGGGACTCACTGGAGAACTTACAGTAACGAAAGCTGGCGAAGCTTACACCTTTGCTTATTCAGGAAAAGCAACTGTAAAGTATAGAGAGGTTGCATCAGACTCTGTAAAATCTAAAGTAGTAGAAAATGTAACAATCTCTTATACAGGGTTGTTGAATGTTGTGAAGTAAGTAAGTACAGACATTACTAAGAAACCGATGCTCCATACGAGTATCGGTTTTTGTATATGTAGGGGTTTAGTATATGACAAAATTGCAATACATATCAAGCACTGAAAGTGCGATAGCCATTGCTCGCATGCTCCTCGCAATGACGTTCGTGTATTGGTTGTTCGCTTATAGCCTAAAGCCTACGGCATATAGCTTGTATTTATATCATTACCGAGTCATTATTTTTTGTCATTGTACTAAGATAACAAACACTAAACTTCTAAACCAAACGTTATTACTACGATAATTAAATTTATATGATAGATTTTCCCGCTAGATTTGTACTTTTCGATCAAGAAATTCTGTGGCACACCGTCTTGGAAGCACTAGGCATATTTCTGGGGATGCGATATTATTTCTATCTTAGAAGAAAGTCTTCCACCAGACTGCCATTCACAATATCTCTTTTTATTGTGATTGGGGCAACTGGTGGTGCTTTAATAGGCTCTAAGCTGATTGGCAACCTTGAACATCCTGAAATACTTTTCAATAATCCATTCTCACTCAAAAGATTTTGGATGAATAATACAATCATTGGCGGATTGTCCTTTGGTTTGATAGGCGTTGAGCTTATAAAGAAAGCTATCGGACACAAAGAAAGTACCGGCGATTTGATGGTCTTTCCACTTATGCTGGCAATGATAGTCGGGCGTGTAGGGTGCTTTGTTACAGGTGTTTACGAAGAAACTTATGGAGTGCCCACAAACTCAATCTTCGGGATGTACTTGGGAGACGAATATCGCCGTCACCCTGTTGCGCTATACGAAATAGTATTTCTGATTGTATTGTGGATTGCAATAGCTGTGTTTAAGAAAAAACATAAGTATGAGTCAGGGCGTTTGTTTCAGATATTTATGCTCTGTTATTTTGGCTTTAGGTTTGTGTTAGACTTTATCAAACCCCGATACGAATTGTTTTGGAGTCTGGGAACTATTCAGATAGTTTGTATTGTTGTAATAATATACTATCTTTACCTAATATTTATGAGAGACTCTAAGAAGTGAGTTTGAGGAAGTGAAGGAGTTGTCATTTTTCGTAGTATAATAATACGTAATGTTATGGTCGGATTTGTACTATTAGTGCTTCTTGCACTATTTGTGTTTGGAAATATAATAGCAGGTGTGGTTAGTCTGGTATTACATCTTACGAATAAGAACTATTTTTCTACAAAACAATATTTTATGCTTGTTTTTGTATTAATGCTGATAGGAGGAATTATTATAGGAGGAATTTGCTCTGGCATGTAGTAAAATAATGTGCGAGCTGTTGATACTAAGATATTACAAGACTGTGATGTTTAAGCGTTGAACCGTTTAAGCGTAACAGCCAAATACAGGAACGTCATTGCGAGGAGCAGGCGACGAAGCAATCTCCTGCAACAAAGAACAGATTGCCGCGATATCGCTCGCAATGACAGATGATTATGAATGAAACACAATTGTTTAGGCGTTGAATCGTTTAAGGTTTATAGTAAGAATTAACGAATTAATAATTAGACGACAAGGTAGTCCGTAGGACTTATATTTTAGTAGGAAAAAAGATAACAAAAGCATAAAGCCTATAGCTTACAGCTTATTGCAAAATTATAAACAGATGAATACAGCGATAATGCTTGGGTTTAGGGGAGATGGATTGGGTGGTCTTATATGGACTACTGACTAGTAGTTGTGAATATTAAAAAATGAAAGTATGGTGAGTTTTGCTATGATTGTAGTACTATTTATAGTCTCAAATATCATTACATTGATAGTCAGAGCTATTTATAATAGTGAAAAGGATAAGTGGCTTTTGCCAAAGCAATATTGGCTGATTGTCCTCGCATTAATGCTATTGGGTGGAATTATTAGCGGTATGTGCTATAATTAGTGCTTGTCCATAATGTCAAGAGTCTGAGATAGAAAGTTCATGATTAAGGCTTGCGAAACTTTGTGAAGTAGGAGTTTACTCGTGTAAATGATTAATACGCAAAGTGAGTGTAACACAGATATTGGACTTTGTAGACGGAATCTAATTAGTAATCAATAAATTAAATAATATATTATGCCGGTTCGCGATTATACCTATTACGACTATACCATTAGTCTTTGCCCAGAGTGCTTGAAGCGCATTGGGGCGAAAATAACCATCGAAGACGATGCTGATTTTATGAGAAAAAACTGTCCCGAGCATGGGGACTTTAAGACAAAGATAGCTTCGGATGTCGATTATTATAAGAATATTAGAAACTACAACAAGGCTTCGGATATGCCATTGTACTTTGAAAGCGAGATAAAGTACGGTTGCCCTTACGACTGCGGTTTGTGTGTCGACCATGAGCAGCACAGTTGTCTGTCGGTGGTCGAAGTAACCGACCAATGCAATATGTCTTGCCCCACTTGCTATGCCATGTCCTCGCCAAATTATGGTACTCACAGAACATTGGAAGAGATTGAGGCGATGTTTGATGCGGTAGTCAGAAACGAAGGTGAGCCTGATGTTGTGCAGATTAGCGGAGGTGAGCCAACAATCCATCCTGAGTTTTTTAAGATTATGGATATTGCCAAGTCGAAGCCTATTAAACACCTGATGCTGAATACTAACGGAATCAGAATTGCCAACGAAGATGGATTTGCTGAGAAACTGGCTAGCTATGCTCCCGAATTTGAGATTTATCTGCAGTTTGATTCTTTTAAACCTGAGGTACTGAAAGACTTTAGAGGAAAGGATATGAGCGATGTGAGAATGAGGGCGTTGGAGAAATTGAACGAACTAAATTTATCTACAACTCTAGTGGTAGTTTTGCAACAAGGAAAGAATATTGACGAAATAGGAGCGATATTAGACTTTGCAGTAAAACAAAAATGTGTGAGAGGAGTTACATTCCAACCCGTAGAAATAGCAGGGCGTAACAGAGAGGACTCCATCAGAGAGAAAATAACGCTGACAGAGGTCAGGCAAGAAGTCCTAAAGCAGTTTCCACTCCTACAAGCGGATGATATTATTCCTGTTCCTTGCAACCCCGACGCTCTGGCGATGGGATATATGCTGAAATTCTGTGGAGAAATTACTCCGCTGACACGCTATATTAATCCTGCCGATTTGCTGAATAATGCGTCTAAAAATACCATTATCTACGAGCAGGACGAAGGACTGAAAATGCAAATGATAGACATTTTTAGCACAGGCGTGTCTGTTGATGATGCCAAATCTAAGGTCGACCAACTGCTTTGCTGTTTGCCCTCAGTTTCCGCTCCGGGATTGGGATATGAAAATCTTTTCCGTATTATTATTATGAACTTTATGGATGCCTACGATTTTGATGTCAGAGCGATTAAGAAATCTTGTGTCCATATCGTAAGTAAAGACTTGAAACTGACACCATTTGAGACGATGAACCTGTTTTATCGGGACGATAAGAAAAAACATTTAGACAAGCTGCGAGAAACAAATATCTTATGAAAGGGTAATCAATAAATCATACAAAAGCGGTATATTTGCAAATTGTCAAATTATATACACAAGGAATGATGCCGGAAGAAGACCTGAAGAAATATGTATGTGCTGCTGTCAAAGCTCTATACAATACCGAAATAGATATAAACTCACTTCAAATACAAGAGACTCGAAAGGAGTTTGATGGAGAATTGACACTCGTAACTTTCCCTCTTACCCGCTCACTGAAACAAAAGCCCGAAGAGATTGGAAACTCTATTGGTAGCTATCTTGTCGAGAATATCGACAAAATAAAGGATTTCAATGTTGTAAAGGGCTTCTTAAACGTATCTTTTGAGGATAGTGTGTGGCATTCGCAATTGCTAAATGTCTTATCTAGTGATAATTATGGCTTGACGGGAGTAGATGCTTCGTCCAAAAGTGTAATGGTGGAATTTTCGTCGCCAAACACAAATAAACCCTTGCATTTGGGGCATATCAGAAACAACCTGCTGGGCGACAGTATTTGCCGTATACTTGCTGCAAACGGCAATAAGGTAATCAGAACAAATATTGTAAATGACAGGGGTGTACACATTTGTAAATCCATGTATGCGTGGATGAAGTATGCTAAGGGAGAAAGCCCCGAAAGCTCCAGCAAGAAAGGCGACCATCTAGTGGGCGACTATTATGTGAAATTCGATACGGAGTATAAGCGAGAACTCGCAGAGCTGAAAGATAAAGGAATGAGCGAGGAGGAAGCCGCCGAAAATACAGAGTCATTGAAGGCTGTGCGTGATTTGCTCCGCAAGTGGGAAGCCAAAGACCCCGAAGTCTACGCTCTTTGGCAGAAAATGAATGCTTGGGTATATGCAGGTTTTGATGAGACCTACAAGAAACTGGGTATTAGCTTCGATAAGATATACTATGAGTCCGATACCTACCTTGAGGGTAAAAATGAAGTCCTTAGAGGTTTAAATGAAGGTCTTTTTGTTAAGCATGACGACGGTTCGGTGTGGGCAGACCTCGAAGCAGATGGTTTAGACCAAAAGATATTGCTACGCTCCGACGGAACTTCGGTGTATATGACGCAGGACATAGGAACGGCAAAGTTGCGATATCAGGATTATAAGATAGATAGAATGGTATATGTGGTTGGCAATGAGCAGGATTACCATTTTAAGGTTTTGTCTATTCTGCTCGATAAGCTCGGTTTTGAGTGGGGGAGCTCGCTGTTTCATTTTTCCTACGGTATGGTGGAATTGCCACACGGTAAAATGAAATCCAGAGAAGGTACGGTGGTCGATGCCGACGACCTTGTAGAGGAAATGATAAGGGTTGCTAAAACCACTTCCGATGAGCTCGGCAAACTAGAAGGACTGTCGGACGAAGAGGCGTATAAAACCTACGAAATGATAGCTTTGGGAGCTTTGAAGTATTTTATTCTGAAAGTCGACCCTAAGAAAAAAATGATGTTTAATCCCGACGAGTCTATTGACTTCAACGGAAATACTGGTCCTTTTATACAATATACCTATGCCCGTATTTGTTCTGTGTTGCGAAAAGCTGAGGAAATGGGCATAAAAACTGCTTATTCTTACGAAACTCTGGAGGAAAAAGAGAAAGCCTTGATAGTGATGCTGACAAAATTTGGCAGAGTAATCGACGAGGCAGCAACAAATTACAGTCCTGCCTTGATAGCAAACTATTGCTACGATGTGGCAAAAGCCTTCAATGCTTTCTACCACGACCATTCAATATTGAATGTAGACATCGATGAGCTGAAAGCATTTAGAACTAGTCTGGCAAAGGCGACAGGTAAGGTCTTAAAATCGGGAATGGAGCTGCTGGGTATTATGATGCCCGAAAGAATGTAGAGACAGGGCATGCCCTGCCCTGCGTCTTGTTAATGTACGAACAAGTATCCCCCAAATCCGGGCAGTTGCGTATTGTAAGAAGATAAGTTTTAATTAATCGACTGTTAGTTAGTAGCTATAAGTTAATAGCTAGCAGCTAATAAAAAAGATAATAAGAAAAAAAATGTTGAATTTAGTACTATTTGGACCTCCCGGAGCGGGGAAGGGCACGCAAGCAGAGTTTGTAAAAAACAAGGAAACACTCCTACACCTTTCAACGGGTGAGATTTTGAGAAGAGAAATATCTAATGGCACAGAGCTGGGAGTGGAAGCAAAGAAATGGATGGATGGTGGAAACCTTGTTCCCGATGAAGTGGTTATCGGAATGATAAGAAATATTATCGAACGAAACCCCGACGTAAAAGGTTTTATTTTTGACGGTTTCCCTCGTACTGTGGCTCAGGCTGAGGCTCTTGATATTATGCTAGAAAGTATGAATATTCCTATTTCGGGAGTAGTGTCTTTGGAAGTGGGTGAACAAGAGCTGACTGACAGATTGCTCGAACGTGGAAAAGTATCGGGCAGAGTTGACGACCAAGACGAGTCGATAATTGCAAATCGTATTGCTGTCTATACCAAAAATACGATGCCACTTTTGGACTACTATAAAAATCAAGAAAAACATTTCGGTGTTAATGGCACAGGCTCAATTGAGGAAATTGCGGACAGGGTGGCTGAAGCAATTCAAAGAATAAAAAACAGATAGTTAGTAGCAAACAAGTAGTATGGCAGGTTCTAATTTTGTAGATTATGTGAAGATTTTCTGCCGCTCCGGAAAAGGAGGGGCAGGTTCTACACATATGCGTAGAGAGAAATATATTCCCAAAGGCGGACCTGACGGTGGCGATGGCGGACGTGGAGGTCATATTATCATTAGAGGCAATAGTCAAATGTGGACTTTGCTGCCTTTGAGATATAAAAAGCACCTTTTTGCAGGACATGGCGAAAGTGGCTCGGGTGCTCATAAACATGGTGCCGACGGCGATGATATAGTCATAGAAGTTCCTCTGGGTACAGTTATAAAAAATGGTGAGAACGAGGAATTTCTATTTGAAATAACAGAGGATGGCGAGGAGCAAATTGTCGTAAAAGGTGGTAGAGGCGGATTGGGAAATACCCATTTTAAGTCCTCAACCAACCAAACTCCACGCTATTCCCAACCGGGGGAGGATTATGTGGAAGGATGGTTTATATTGGAGCTGAAAGTCTTGGCAGATGTGGGACTGGTGGGTTTTCCTAGTGCTGGCAAGTCGACCTTGCTGTCGGTAGTGTCGGCGGCAAAACCCAAAATCGCAGCTTACCCTTTTACTACGCTAGTGCCAAATCTGGGCATTGTGTCCTATCACGATTATAAATCTTTCGTGATGGCGGATATTCCCGGTATTATTGAGGGAGCAGCCGAAGGAAAAGGGCTGGGTATTAGATTCTTGAGGCATATTGAGCGCAATGCGGCTCTTCTGTTTATGGTCCCTGCCGACAGCGACGACCATCTTAAAGAGTATAATATACTATTGGATGAGTGCAAAAAATATAATGCCGAACTATTGGATAAGAAAAGATATTTAGTGATAAGCAAGTGTGATATGTTGGATGAGGTGTTGATGAATGATATTAGCAAGGAGTTGGACGGTATTCCTCATACCTTTATGTCTTCAATAACGAATTATAATATTCAGACGCTGAAAGACGTGCTTTGGCAAATGATTAATTGAAATGAAATTTGTAAATCCTAATTTCCTATATGCACTGGCATTTATTGCCGTGCCGATACTGATTCACCTATTCAACTTTAGGAGATACAAAACTGTGTATTTTAGTAATACAGCACTGCTTCAAACTTTAAAACGTGAGTCGAAACGACGTAGTAGACTGAAAGAACTCCTTATCCTCTTGATGCGGATTCTGGCTATAGTTTGTTTGGTGATAGCATTTGCACAGCCATATATTCCTTATAATGATGAAGTTGACACAAAGGTTGGGGGGAATATTGCAGTGTATGTCGATAATTCTTTCAGCATGCAGCTCAACGGCGAGGCAGGACCGCTTATCGAAGAAGCACGCAGTATGGCGGTGGAGATTGCTAATTCAGCTTCGTCGGGTTCTATGTTTATGCTCATTAGCAACGACTTGTCGCCCGAGAATAGACGCTTGGTGTCGAAAGAGGAATTTCTGCAAAACCTTAGCAAAATCACTTTTAGTCCCAAAGCTCCATCTTATAAATCAATAGTTTCGTATGTGAACTCCGTACTGGGGGGAGCAGGGGAGTCCTCATTATATTTATTATCGGATTTTCAGCAAAATAGCTTCTCTTTTAATGATGTCGCCGTAGATAGTGCTTGTAGTATTTATGTGGCAAAAGTGAAAAACTCAGAAATAAACGATGTTTCTATTGACAGTTGCTGGTTTAATAGTCCCGGACGCACTGTCGGAAAGAGTAATACTCTGAAAGTGAAATTGAAAAATCATGGCTCTCAACCAATAATAGATATGCCTATAAGGTTTTATATTAATGATACTTTGAAAACGTCTACTACTGCAATAATAGATGCTAAATCGGACACTACAATAAGTATCGTATATACTTCCTCGAAGGCAGGAATAAAAAAAGCCTCAGTCGAAATTAACGATTTGCCCGTGTCCTTCGACGATAAGTATTTTATGAGCTATAAGGTAAGTAAACATATCAAGGTAATCGAACTAGTAGACGGACAAAGCAAACACTCAAACAGTTTTGCAAAACTATATAACTTGGATGATTTCCTCAACCTTAAACAAGTTGATTATAGGAGTTTTAAAACATCTGATTTAATCACTACTAATCTGCTGATTTTGAACCAAATGAAATCTATATCTAGTGGTTTGTCTAATGCCATATCAAAGTATGTGGAGGAGGGAGGAGCTATGATTTATGTGCCATCAGATAATCTGGCGACAGAGAAAAATAAGTCATCTTTTTTGCAGGCTTTAAGTCTGCCCGGATACATTTCGCAAGATTCTTCAAGGTCTAGCCTTGGGCGTGTCAATTTTAATGATATTATATACAAAGACGTATTTGAAAAGCGTGAGAGCAGTGGAGATTTGCCCAAGCTGAAAGGTGCATATAGATTATCGCGAGGTGCAAATACCTCCTTTGCAGTATTGTCGATGTTGAATGGGGAAACTGCACTCGGAAGGGTGAATGTAGGGCAGGGGCAGGTTTATATGTTCGGCTTCCCACTGTCTGAAAATAAAGAGTTCACGCAGGATGTTCTCTTTGTGCCGACAGCTTATAATATAGCGATGAATAGTATTCCCTATACAAGTCTTTCGTATTCATTGTCATCAGATCAGGTAATAAGCGGTAGAACAGCAGAGCTTGATAATCACTTGCAGATTGTGGTGAAATACAAGGAGCAAGAGGGACGTTACGCTGTTGAGCAACGTGGAGTGGGGGTGTATGCTCTAAATTTGTCGGATGCTTTGAGTACTCACGGTTTTTATGATATAAATTCGGAAAATGGTGATGAAATAAAATCTCTGGCATATAACTATTCTCGCAGTGAGGCTGATTTTAGAACATATAGCTCAGAACAAATTATAAGTATTGCCAATGACAATGGTATTAAAAACATTGATTATCTGGGCGAAGGAATGGATGAGCTGAATAGTGCGTTGGAAGTTTTAAATAGCGGAAACACCATGTGGAAGCTATTTTTAATACTCTGTATCCTCTTTATAATCTGCGAAGCATTGATTATCAGGTTTGTGAAATAAAAAAAGTGCTGTGATAGGAGTCACAACACTTTCTCAATATTATCACTGCGCAAGTGTTATTCGCCTGCTGCTTGTTGTGCGTCTTGTACCATCTTCTCACTGGGAACGATATATACTTCTACACGGCGGTTCTTTGCTCTGTTTTCAGGCGTGTCGTTGGTTACGCGAGGCTTAGTCTCGCCAAACCACTGAGTTGCAATTCTTGATTTGTCTATGCCTTGAGAAATAAGATAATTACTCACCGATTCTGCCCTGTTTTCTGACAATTTTAAGTTGTACTCATCCTTGCCTACATCGTCAGTATGTCCGTTGATTTGCAAGTAGGTGTCAGGAAACTCTTGGAAAATACCTGAAAGTTTTGCAAGATTTGTTTTTGACAGATCATTCAAATCATATTTATTCGTGGGGAAGGTTATTCCATCCTGATTACCGTCGAATGTGATTGCCAAAGCCTCGCCGTTATTGATTTTCTCAACTTCAGCTCCAGGAATAGTCGACTCTATTGCCTGTGCCTGCTTGTCCATATTACGCCCAATAAGTGCTCCCGTTCCTCCACCTACGGCAGCACCAATTGCTGCTCCTAAAGCTTCGTTGCCGTCGCCGATGAAGTGTCCGATAATTCCGCCTATTACAGCACCGCCGCCTGCTCCAATGGTAGCGCCTTTCTGTGTGTTGTTCATACTTGCACACGATACTAATGCTCCAATAATTAGAAAGATTGAAGCATATCTAATCACCATTCTTTTCATACTTTTTTTTTTGTGTTTACTAAATAATGAATTAAAACCTATTACTTTGCTTGCTTCGTAAAGTTCAGAGTAATAGGGCATTGCTTGTTCAGAAACAATACGGTTGTTTTTAAACTAAAATATGTTTCCGTTGCATTGTAAATCTCAAAGTCGTAGCCTGTAGTTACAGTCTTGGCTTTTGTCCCTTCGTCAACAACTTTGAATCTAAAACTGTTACCTAATACAGACCAAACGATTTTTCGAGTGGTAGAGTAGCATTTGCTGCTCTCGGGCAATGTGTACGTGCCTGTGTTGTTGTTGGAGATTAAATGCCAGGTACTGCCTTGAAAGCATGATGCATCGCCTTCGCCTAATACTGTTACATCGCCTGCCAATTGTTTTAATCCCGGGTCTATTTCAACACTGTTGACTACCCAAGTGCCATTAAATAGGCTCTTTTTTAGATTTGCTGCGCTTGCCGTACTTGAAGTTGTAGACTGTGAGCTTGAGCAAGACACCGCAACTAGTGCAAAAGCCAGTAATGCAGGTAAAATAAAATTCCTAATTTTCATACGTTTCTAATTTATTGTTCTAATAATTAAAAGAGTGTAATCCTTTTTAAATTACACCCCCAAATAAACTACTTTTATTTGTATTCTTCAAAAAAATCATTCCCTTTGTTATCCACAATTATGAATGCAGGGAAATCTTCTACTCTTATCTTTCTTACTGCCTCCATGCCAAGCTCTTCAAAATCAACAATTTCAACAGACTTGATACTGTTTTTTGCTAGTATGGCTGCCGGTCCGCCAATCGAACCAAGATAAAAGCCTCCATGCTTTTTGCATGCATCGGTAACCGACTGTGAACGATTACCTTTTGCTACCATTATCATTGAGCCACCTAAGGATTGGAACTCATCTACATATGGATCCATACGTCCTGCTGTGGTGGGGCCAAAACTTCCCGATGCCATGCCTTGTGGTGTCTTGGCGGGTCCCGCATAATATACAGGATGATTCTTGAAATATTCGGGCATCGCTTCGCCATTATCCAGCATTTCCTTGATGCGTGCATGGGCTATGTCGCGGGCTACAATGAGCGTTCCGCTGAGTTTTAGTCTAGTCTTGACAGGGTATTTGTCGAGTATGGCTCTAACTTCTTCCATTGGTCGGTCGAGGTCTATCTCTACGGGAGGAGCCATGCCAGGGGCTTGCTCGGGTAAGAATTGAGCTGGATTTTTTTCAAGTTCTTCCAAAAAGATACCTTCGCTTGTAATCTTTGCCTTGATATTGCGGTCGGCACTGCAACTTACTCCCATACCCACAGGGCAAGAAGCG
The DNA here is from genome assembly GCA_047972135.1 of Bacteroidales bacterium. Lineage (GTDB taxonomy): Bacteria > Bacteroidota > Bacteroidia > Bacteroidales > Prolixibacteraceae > JBKEAJ01. The sequence continues at coordinate 36,480 of JBKEAJ010000005.1, forward strand.
GCGTGGCGAGGCATACGGATAACCCGTACGTCGTGTACAAAATATTTACCTCCAAATTGCGCTCCTACGCCATAGTCCTGACAAATCTTGGTGATGCGTTCTTCCCATTCCAAATCTCGGAAGGCTTGTCCGCCTTCATTGCCCGATGTTGGCAAATGGTCGTAATAGCCTGCCGAGGCTTTCTTCACTGCCGCCATTGTCGCCTCTGCCGAAGTACCCCCTATAACAAAGGCTAAGTGATAGGGTGGACAGGCAGATGTGCCTAAGTCTTTGATTTTATCTCGTACAAATTTCTCTAAATTCTTCTCGTTAAGAAGAGACTTGGTTTGCTGATACAAGTATGTTTTATTTCCCGAGCCACCACCTTTCGTTAGGAATAGAAACTCATACTTGTCGCTGTCTTCCGAATAAATGTCTATTTGAGCAGGTAGATTTGAACCCGTGTTCTTTTCCTCAAACATGGTGTAAGGTACTACCTGCGAGTAGCGTAGATTGTCCTTGGCATAGGTCTCAAAAATACCTCTCGATAGAAACTCTGAATCATTAGCTCCTGTCCATACCCTTTCGCCTTTCTTGCCTGCGACTATTGCCGTGCCGGTGTCCTGACAAGTAGGTAGCTCGCCCGATGCTGCAATAGTTTGATTTAACAACATCGTATAAGCAACAAACTTGTCGTTGTCTGATGCTTCGGGATCTTTGAGAATTAATGCAAGTTTCTCTAAATGCGCCTTTCTGAGATAGAAAGAAACATCATGAAATGCCTCTTTTGCAAGCAGCTCCAAACCTTTTGGATCTACTTTAAGAATCTTCTTCCCCTCAAACTCTACAGTGCTTACATAATCGCTACTGAGTTTGCGGTAAGTTGTCGTGTCTTCCTTTATGGGGAAAGGTTTTTGATAAAAAAAATCAGCCATTTTGTATATTTATTTCGTGTATAAACTATCGTCGTTTGTCGTCGCTTATCGGCATTTTTACCTGTTCGCTTTTGTCTAAAGAACCTGTGTTGGGGTTAAACCTTAATTTATAGTTGTCAGTTAGCATTGTGCCGGGAAGCTCGATGGTATTTCCTAGTTGTAGAATTTGCATAGAGGATTTGGCTATAACACTTCCAAGTTTTGCTATGGAAACATCACCTGCTCCCGGAACTCTGTAGAAAATCCCCTCGGTACTGCTGTTGTTGGAATTAGCTTCGGTGTTGGTTTTGGAAACGGTCATTGTAACAGGGTCAC
>JBKEAJ010000067.1:0-7799 GCA_047972135.1 Bacteroidales bacterium
ATGGGTAAGTTGTGGAAACAGCGAGCAGGTTTACACAATGATGCTCGTCGACAAAGACGTCAGTCTTGCAATGTTAACACCCGAGCCTAAGGAGTTTGCATCGGAACTTACAATCTTGCAAGATGGTACAACAAAAGATGCAAGAGTTGCTGTCAACAAACCTCTGCATATAGGAATGTGGAGTATTTATCAGACCACCTACGACGAAAAAGCTGGCAAGGCATCAAAACTAAGTGGTTTGCAGCTAATCTACGACCCTTGGCAAAGACTTATTCAGCTTGGATTTGGCATGCTGATACTAGGAGCGATAACGCTATTCTGGGGCTACGGAACAAAAAATGAGAAACATGGACTGGAGTAAATTCTTATATTTTATGCTACCTGCCGTGCTGCTGTGGATTATCGGTGGCATAGGAGTTTTGACTAAGAGTCGCATACAAAAATCAGCCGTGCTATTTTACTCGCTAGGCATAGTATTGATTTTAATATTTGCAATCGGACTTTGGCTCACCCTCGGCAGGCCTCCCCTGCGCACAATGGGCGAAACTCGCCTGTGGTACTCCATATATATCAGCATTGCGGGGCTGTTCGTCTACGTAAAATGGAAATACAAATGGATGCTCGGCTACTCTGCGGCAATATCTACCGTATTTTTGTTGTTGATTTATTTCTTCCCCGATGTTCAAAACAAGAACCTAATGCCTGCACTACAAAGCCCTTGGTTTGTGCCACACGTATCGGTATACATAATATCGTACGCCTTGATGGGAGTTGCGACAGTATTGGGAATACGAGGACTAATAATCTACAAGTCCGGCAACAGCATTCCCGACACCTACACTCAGCGGATTGACAGGATGGTCTACGTCGGTTTAGGTTTTTTACTACTAGGCTTGACAATGGGGGCACTATGGGCAAAAACGGCATGGAGCAATTATTGGTCGTGGGATCCAAAAGAGACATGGGCATTTATCACCTGTGTGATATATCTGATTTTCATCCACTTGCGCAAGAGCTACCCCAAGTTAGTCAGAAGCTCACTTATCATCCTCACCTTTGCCTTTATCAGCCTGTTAATCACATGGAAGGGAGTCAACTACCTACCATCGGCAAGAAATAGCATGCATACTTATACGGAGGAGTGAGGGGATAATTATGTCTTCTTTATTTTCAAAGTCATAAACATTGATATTTCCTTTGACATTCCAGACATTCCATTATCGAGAGCTTTAAAGAATGGATATGAAAAGCTTGGCACTAATTGTCGAAACGATACTCCTCCACTAATTAAGTACCTGAACGGGGTGTGATATTTTATTTCTTCCATTGATAAGTTCGGGAACAGAGTGTTAAAACGCTCCTTATCTCGTTCAAAAACAATCCAAGGCAAAGCACCATTAGCACCACTCAGAGGACCCTCATTAGGTATTTTCCACACACCATTAACATCAAACGGTTCATGATGAAAATTTCTGTAAATAAATCGCCCCCACATTGAATTTGCCGGCTCAATCATAATAATCATTCCTCCTATAGCCAGAACTCTGCTTGCCTCCTTCAGAAACGCCTCAGAATCAGGAATATGATGAAAGGTGTCTATCATAAATATCGCCCCTACCTCACCATCTTCAAAAGGCATATCTAGTGCAGAAAAAGTAAGATCATTTGACGGTAGTTTTAATACATCTGTACAAATAACCGAAGGCTCAAGTTCCTTCAGAAAGCCACCTCCCGAACCTAACTCTACCAGTTTTCCTTCAGGCAACTGATTTTTTACCCCAATAAAATAGCTATACCATTCTTCATACAACTTTCTCAAGAACCTTTTCTTTTGTATGATCGTCTTATGAAAAACTGTCCTATCAGGAGAGTCTAATTCAAAAGGGATATTATATTTAAGAGCCACAACGATATTACTTAAACTTGATTTTAAATAGAGCAAACCACCACATCTTCAAGAGAATCAGACCATGTTTAAATCTGCTTATGTTTGTATCCCCATATTTACGTTCCCTATATCTGATTGGCATATCAACAATTTTCAGGTTTAATTTAAAAGCACCAAACAACAAATCAAAATCACCAAAAGGGTCAAAGTCTCCAAAATAAGATCTATTAGCTGCCAGTTTTAGATAATCATCTTTAAACATAACCTTAGTGCCACAAAGAGTATCTTTTACTGGCTGTTCTAATAACCAACTGAATGCCAAACTAAAAAATTTATTCCCCAGTACGTTCAGAAAACGCATTGCTTTCTTTTCCATTGGATATATCAAACGAACACCATTTATGAACTCACCCTTATTTGAGGCTAATGCATAGTAGAATTTAGGTAGATCCTCAGGAGGTACTGTTAGATCTGCATCAAGTATCATTAGTATGTCTCCCGATGCTATTGAATACCCTTTTCTAACTGCATCACCCTTTCCTTTACCATCTTGTTGAGCTATTTTAATATCGTGTGTATTCTTATATTTTTCTTGTATTTTCTGTATAGTTTCCCATGTGTCATCGGTAGAATTCCCCTCCACAAATACAATTTCTACATGCTCCCCAAATATTGGTAATCTCTTTATAGCATTTTCTATATTTCCACTCTCATTCCTGGCAGGAATTACAACACTTGTAGAATATAGCTTATTAAGCTCTTCTATTTCTTCATTTTTAGGTGAAGTTCTTGCAAAGATGAACTGGTTTAAACCAAGATGATTTAGTATGGGAAGCCTGCTTAAAAAATTATTTAAAAATGCGGACAACAAAGGTATACGGTAAGGAAGAAACATACTCGTATTAACTCTGAAAGTCTCAAACCCTGACAAATACAACAAATTACTAATATCATGGGTAGACAACCAGTTTTGCCGTGGTAATTTATGTTTCACTCTTATAAACTCCGCAAATCTAATAATTGGTTCCCAAACCCTATTGTATGAAGTCACCAACACTTTAGTTCTACCATGTGCAACCTTTCTTATCTGCTCAAATACGAATTGAACATCAGGAACAAGAGCAAGAACATTAGATATAATTATAACATCAAATTTTTCATTCAAAGTTATTTCTTCAGCAGCCATGACATGAAACTCTATATTGGGAAAAGTTTCTTTTGCATGTACTATCATATTTTGCGAGAAATCTATTCCAACCTTTTTATCACCTCCAATAGAGTTCAAAAGGTCTCCACAACCGCATCCAATTTCCAAAATAGATGAACTAGGTTCTATAAAATAATCACAGTACTTTGATATTGAATTCCAGTAATACGAACGTCTCTTGCGATATTTTACCCATTGTTGGGCAAAACCGTCCCAATATTCCTGCATCATCAAGTTTATCTTATCCACGTTATATATTGTTTTTATTTTTAATCCTCTAAATCAGCACTTCAGACCTTTAATTATAATTAATCTCATATATCGTAACCCCCTCTGTTTCCCCAATTTGTTTTATTGGCTTAAATGCATTTGGAAATTCTTTTGCTATTATACCAACATATCTCCTCACTGTCGTAATAACCGCTCCATTATTCACATTCGGATTAGTTCTCAAACTTGCAATTGCAACATGAGTAACTCCTGCCTCTTTAAATCTCTTTAAAAGTTCAACTGCATTTTCATTTGGAACTTTATATATTCCATAAAACTTTTTACCTCCTCCGTAAATTCTTGCCATATTGGGCTTCCTACAAGCTACAAAAGCATTTGGTATTTCTTCTCCTACATATTCTGCAGCTTTAAGATAATTAACCCAATCAGGAGTAAACCCAACATATTTGTCTCCTGACAATCCTTTATAAAACCTGTCCGAATCGAAATTATACATCGTCTGCCCAATACAAAATATCACTATTATGCCACACAAGTATGGAACGAGTTTCTTGAACTTGAGCTTCCCACCTATCACCAACAATGCTTCGACTAACAATATTAGCATAAAAGGGATAAAAGGGATAACTAATCTGGATTGATTCCAAAAAGTCTGTAAAGATATAAAAGTCCCCAGAAGCATTATTGCTACAAACAAGGACGTAAAAAATAGATACTTATTCTTTTTTATAAATGAGAGTCCACCCCACATATATATTATATACAACAATACTGTAAGGAAAGGAATTGCCACAAGAGCTTTCAAAGACCGAAGCCCCATTGCTGTAAGAAAATGAACAGACAAATAGTTATTAGAGTTCACCACTATTCTGTCAATGAAACCGGCAAAATCTTCTTTCCCTTTAGAAGCATCATAAGCATCCTTGTCAAACAACATGCTTGCTTGTCCTGAGGCACTAACAGTCCACAGTAAATCAGAAATCCACGTAAATGCAAAATATACAACCACCAATCCTATTATAACATATAAAAGACGTTTAAAATCTTTTTTCATTGCAAAATATGCCACTAAAGACACTATTGCACCAATACCGATAGTCCTTGTTTTAAAAATAATCAAAGCTAATGCCGTCAGCAATACCGTATACTTTATGTCTCTCTTTAAGTCTACTTCTTTCGATTTCTCTATCCATCTAAAAAATACATAAAACAACAAAGCTAGCTCAAACATAAACATAGCTTCTGAAAATGTCTGGCTAGAATAAAATACAACATTATAGCTTATAGAACAGATTATCATTGAGAAAAATAATGACAAATTGGAGATTTTCCCTTTAAATGCCTTGTAAACAAAGAGTAGCATTGCCAACATGAAAATAAGTGAAAAAAACTTCAGAGCTACTACATTCACACCAAATACGCATATCAATATCGAAAGAAATATTGGATAAATAGGTCCCTGAAAACTAGGAAAAGCCCCTTCATTCATAAAATCCAATGCTCTCGTGATATATGCAGAGTCATCCCCACTAATTGAAACCGTAAAATTAAAATGAAGAAAAGACACCAACGCACAAGTCACAACTATAATCCACAATAACAATATTGAATTATTTTCCAAAAACAAATCTATCTTTGATTTAACCTCTTCTGTTTTTGAAGTTCTCTTTTTGTTGGTTTTCCTAGACATTATTTTTTATTTCATTTTACAAAAGTACTTATAATTCCATCTACAATCAAACACTAAGATAATTTTTATTCTCATTTCACTACCTTTGCAGAAAACAAACAGGTGAAACTTCCTTGCAGTAGGCTTTAAGCACTATGCAATAAGCCTAACTACACACAGGAGGATGATTAAAAACAGCAAAAGCATAAAGCCTATAGCTTATTGCAAAATTATTAACACATGAAAACGCTAATATTAATGCGGCACTCAAAGGCTGAGCCTTACGGTTATGAGGATGATTATAATAGGGCATTGACCGATAAGGGTAAGACTGATGCACAAAGTGCTGGCAAGGCTCTGGCACAACGGGATATAATCCCCGACACCTTCGTAGTAAGTTCTGCAAAGCGAACACGGCAGACAGCAAAGGGAGTAATCAAAGCATTAGAGTTAAGCTACGGAGAACTTGCCACAGAAACCGATGTTCTTTACGAATGCGGGTCGAGCGACATCTTTCTATCTGAAATTCAGAAGATTAACAAGTCTGTTAATACTGCGATGATTGTTGCCCACAATCCCTCGGTTCATTATATTTGTCAGATGCTATGCAACGAGAAAATTCTCAGCTTTCCTACTTCACAATTTGCTGTCGTAGAGTTTGATACTGAGGTTTGGGCAGATATAGAGTTTGGCAAAGGTAGCATGATTGAGGTAGTAAATCCGAAGCAATAAAATTATGCAGCTCTTCTATTCTCAAAATATAGTCAATGGCAACATCGAACTTGATAGTCAAGAATCGCAACATTGCAGCAAAGTACTACGCAAAACCATCGGCGATACGGTTTTTGTCACCGACGGACTGGGGAATTTATATACAACAGAATTGCAAGAAACAAAAGGCAAAGTATGTAAGTTGAAGATTGTCGAAATTGAAAAGAAGCATACCAGAAGAAACTATAAACTCCACATTGCAATAGCCCCCACCAAAAGCAACGAAAGGTTCGAGCATTTCATAGAAAAAGCGGTGGAGTTTGGTATCGATGAGATAACGCCACTACTATGCGCAAACTCCGAGCGCAAGGTTATAAAAACTGAACGCCTTGTAAAGACTGCCATTTCAGCAATGAAACAGTCTCTACAAGTACATTTGCCACAGATAAATGAGCTAACAAATTTCTCCGACTTCATAAAAAACTATAGGTGTTCAAGTAAATTCATCGCCCATTGCGAAGAAAGTAATAAAAGCAACATCAGTGAAATCGCGCATTCGGATGATATTTTGTTTCTGATTGGACCTGAAGGCGATTTTTCTCAAAGTGAAATAGAAGAAGCACTCGCTAATAGTTTCTCTCCCACCATGCTGGGGCACAATCGGCTAAGGACAGAAACGGCAGGCATAGCGGTGAGCAGCTACTTCGCCATGCGTCAGTGATAGCTTCGCTCGCCGAAGATGGTGCTGCCGATGCGCAGCATTGTAGAGCCTTGCTCTATTGCTATTTTGTAGTCGCCCGACATTCCCATCGATATTTCGGAAAACTCCTCATTATCAGCAAAATATTCAGTTTTCAGTGTATCGAAAATAGTTTTCAGGTGCTTAAACTCTTGAAGCGTTTGGGCTTCATCGTCGGTAAATGTTCCCATGCCCATCACTCCGACAACTCTGACATTTTCAAATCCCTTATAATCTGCACTTTCGAGTATTTTTTTAGCTTCTTCTATATCCAAGCCGAATTTAGTAGTTTCATTGGCAATATGGAACTGCAATAGGCAGTCTATCACTCGATTGTTCTTTTTTGCTTCTTTGTTTATTGCCGCTAGCAGTTTCATTGAATCAACACCGTGAACGAGAGCGATGAAAGGAGCTAAGTACTTAACCTTATTGCTTTGCAGGTGTCCGATAAAATGCCATTCAATATCTTTGGGCAGAGTCTCGTATTTCCCTGTAAGCTCCTGCACCTTATTTTCTCCAAATATCCGTTGTCCGCAAGCATAGGCTTCTTCAATGCAGGCGGCAGGATGAGTTTTGGATATAGCTACAAGTTTTACCTTATCAGGAAGTTCTTTCAATATTTGCTTTATATTTTCGGAAATACTCATTGCTTCTTTTTTCTGCAAAGATAGGACGAAGCACGCAGTCTATCCAATTTTAAGAAACAAGATTTACCGTCGACTGTGTTATTCTCAATAATTAGACTATATTTGCAGAGCAAAAAATAAAAAATAAACAGATGAAACGAGCCACGAGAAAAAGTCTAACAGAAGTATGATTATACTGGCGAGATACGTGTGGCAAATAAAAAACAAAACATAAACACGTGAAACAATTATCAGTAATCTTAAACGTAGTTCTACTTATAGCGGTAGTCTGGTTATTCATTGCGGTTTACGGCAACAAAGGGAGCGGCACAACTAACTCAGACACAACACCTTCGGCTTCACAAGACGAATTTGATTTTAACATTGCCTACCTCAGAGCTGATTCGCTTGTGTTGAACCTGCAAATGGCTGAGGATTTGCACGACGATTTTACCAAAGAGCAACAAAAACTTACTCAGCAATACATCTCAAAGCGTGCATCTGTATAAATATAAAAGAATGCGTTTCAAGAAAATGTGCAAAGTGATGGATTTCTAACAGAAGCAAGTGCTATAAGAGAAAGGGATAAACTTGCAGCAAGAGCAGAGAAATTGCAAAGAGAGGAGCTAGAAATGTCATCGAAACTTCAAGAAATACAACTCAACAATACAAAAACTGTTCGAGACACACTAATCAGTTATCTTGAAAAATTCAATGCCAACAAGAAA